>JARXAV010000162.1 GCA_029865665.1 Flectobacillus sp.
GATATGAAGATTTTTAAAAACCTAACATTTTGGGTACTAACAGCCATTACTCTAGGCGTTTTATTGGGGCATTTTGCACCAGAAATAGCCCTTCAGCCCGTGTTAGAGAAGCCCATAAAATTCAGTTTATATTTCTCTGAGTTTGAAATCAAAACCACCATCAGTGAGTTTTTGAGTACCATTTTTATCAGTATTGTGAAACTCTTTATTTGTCCCATTATTTTCTTGACCATCACAACGGGTATCATCTCGATGGGTGATTTAAAAAAGGTCGGAAAAGTAGGAGCGAAGGCCTTATTATATTTTGAAATTGTGACAACTTTAGCTCTTTTTATTGGAGTTTTAATGGCAAATTTGATTCGTCCTGGCGTTGGGGTTGTTACCTCTGAAATTAAAGGAGGAGATATTTCAAAATATACGAAATCGGCACACGAATTTAGTTGGGTACAGTTTCTCTTAGACAATGCAACGCTACAAGTCCTGTTAGTGGCTATTACTTTAGGTGTTGTATTGGCTAACAATCCGAATCGTCAACGGGTGGTTGATTTTCTAGCACCCATCTCCAAAAAAATCTTTTGGGCTTTGCACAAAGTGATGCTTTTTGCTCCTGTAGGTGCTTTTGGAGGAATGGCTTATACGATTAGTAAATACGGTATTCATACGCTTTTGCCCTTGGGAAAATTAATGGTGACGGTTTACTGTACGATGGGGGTATTTGTTTTTGTAGTCTTGTTTTTTATTCTAAGAACCTACAAAATTAGCTTGCCCAAGTTCCTGCGTTTTATTCGAGAAGAACTCCTCATTGTATTGGGAACATCCTCTTCGGAAGCAGCCTTACCTTCGTTAATGGAAAAATTAGAACTCATGGGCTGTTCAAAATCGGTAGTTGGCTTGGTTGTTCCTGCGGGATATTCTTTCAATTTGGATGGTACAACGATTTACCTTTCGATGGCGATTATCTTTTTGGCACAAGTATTCAACGTACATCTTGACTTACAACAAATTCTAACCATCATCGGAATTTTGATGGTTACTTCAAAAGGAGCAGCAGGCGTTACGGGTAGTGGCTTTATCGTATTAGCTTCCACTTTAACAGCGATTAAAGTCATTCCAGTAGAAGGATTAGCCCTGTTGTTGGGAGTTGACCGTTTTATGTCCGAAGCAAGAGCAATTACTAATTTTATAGGTAATGGCGTGGCTACCATTTGGTTAGCCAACAACGAAGGAGAGTTTGACCGTGCTAAAATGGAGGAGGCCTTTCGTTAATTTTGAAAAGATGTGATTTAATGAAGATTTAGTAGTGCTTACTTTAATTGATTTGTAGCTAGAAGTTTAAAAAGTGCAATTTCAATAAAAGAATGTTTTTCTTTGGGATGTTAACTTTCACTTCCTATATTTCGGGACGCTAACACAATTGGCGTAAATTACTGGGTACATTAATTATATAAAAACATTTAAAATTTATTACAATGGCACAAATTCCAATTCGTAAAGAGGACGCATTGCATTACCACGCAAAAGGTCGCCCTGGAAAAATTGAAGTAGTTCCGACCAAAGAAACAGAAACTCAGCGTGACCTTTCTTTAGCCTATTCACCAGGAGTTGCAGAACCATGTTTAGCAATTGCTGCCAATCCTGAAGACGTATATAAATATACGGCAAAAGGAAATTTAGTAGCTGTTATCTCGAATGGCTCTGCCGTTTTAGGACTAGGTAATATTGGGGCAGCCGCCGGTAAGCCCGTAATGGAAGGTAAAGGAGTTTTATTCAAAATTTTTGCTGACATTGATGTATTCGATATTGAATTAGATACACAAAATGTCGAAGAAATTATCCGTACCGTAAAAATTCTTGAGCCTACTTTTGGTGGGGTCAACTTAGAAGACATTAAGTCGCCTGAGTGTTTTGAGATTGAGGAACGTTTACGCAAAGACTTAAACATTCCAATCATGCACGATGACCAACACGGTACAGCCATCATTTCGGGTGCTGCCTTGTTGAACGCCTTAGAAATTGTAGAAAAAGACATCGCCAACATTCAAATTGTCGTATCGGGAGCAGGAGCAGCAGCACTTTCTTGTGTGAAGTTGTACTTGTTGTTGGGGGCAAAATTGGAAAACATTTTGATGTTCGATAAAGACGGTCTTGTGCATGAAAGCCGTACGGATTTGAACAAATACGTTCAGCCTTTTGTCACTTCTCGTACAGGAATTACGACCCTTGCCGATGCGATGGTAGGAGCAGATGTATTCTTAGGGTTATCTGTTGGGAATATTGTATCGCAAGATATGATTCGTTCGATGGCGAAAGATCCTGTGGTATTTGCAATGGCGAATCCAAACCCTGAAATTACTTACACGGATGCAGTGGCGGCTCGTGAAGACATCATTATGGCAACGGGTCGTTCCGATTTCCCTAATCAGGTGAATAACGTATTGGGTTTCCCGTATATTTTCAGAGGAGCGTTGGACGTACGTGCAACGGAAATTGACGAAAATATGAAAATGGCAGCCGCAAAAGCTTTAGCAGAATTAGCTAAAAAGCCTGTGCCAGACATTGTGAACTTAGCGTATAACGAGAAAAATTTAACTTTTGGAAGAAATTACATCATTCCAAAACCTGTTGACCCACGTTTGATTACGACGGTTTCGGTGGCAGTTGCTCGTGCTGCAATGGAGTCTGGAATTGCTCAAAAACCAATTACCGATTGGGATGCTTACGAACTAGAATTGAGTAAGCGTTTGGGCTTAGATAACCAATTGATGCAGTATATTTTCAACCAAGCAAAACGTGAACCTAAACGGGTGGTTTTTGCGGATGCTGAAAATTTGAAAGTATTAAAAGCGGTTCAACAAGTAAAAGACGAAAAGATTTGTACGCCAATTTTATTGGGTGACATTGCTAAAATCAACGAATTGATTTCAGCTAACGGCTTGGATTTAGGAGAAATCGAAATGATTGATACTCGTTCTGCAGAAATTGCAGACCGTGTGAAACATTATGGCGATTTATTCTTTGAAAAACGCAAGCGTAAAGGCTTGAATAAATACGAAGCACATAAGCAAATGCAGGTGCGTAGTTATTTTGCCTCGATGATGGTGGAAACGGGAGATGCTGATTGTGTGATTTCGGGCTTAACTCGTAACTATCCAGATGCTATTCGTCCTGCTTTACAAATTATTGGTAGAGAAGACGGCGTGAAAAAGGTGTCGGGTATGTACATTTTGATGACCAAAAAAGGGCCAATCTTCTTTTCGGATACAACGGTGAACTTTAACCCAAGTGTTGAGGACATTGTAGAAATTACCGAACTGACAGCCAAAGCCGTTGAACAGTTCAACTTGAAGCCAAGAATTGCTTTATTGACTTATTCTAACTTCGGAACTGCGGATGGTGAAGATGCTGTGAAAATGCGTAAAGCGACGGAAATTCTACAAGCCAAACATCCTGAGATGGTTGTAGAAGGAGAAATGCAAGCTCACTTGGCATTCGATACGGAATTGGTAAGCGAAAATTATCCGTTCTCGAAATTAGCGGAAGAAGGTGCTAATACCCTTATTTTCCCGAATCTTTCTGCGGCAAACATTGCATATAACTTATTGAAAGAAACGAGTGAAATTGAGTATATCGGGCCAATTTTGTTAGGCTTACGCAAACCTGTGTATGTATTACAATTAGGTTCATCGGTACGAGAAATCGTGAATATGGTAGCGATTGCCGTAGTAGAAGCTCAAGAAAAATAAGCAGATAATTAAGCGTAAAAATCCCCAATCGTCTCAGATGGTTGGGGATTTTTATTTTACGTCCGTAAGCACTCGTTGATAAATAGTTTATGACATGTTTGTCTCAAGATATTGCATAAGCCATTAGATAATAGTGACTTACTGAAATATTTGAACATTAAACTTTAAACTGACAACTACTTAGTAATTGAAACAAGTTAGTCCGAAGCTATCTCGAAAGCGAACGTGACTTAATTCACGCTATTAACTTATCTACTTTATCAGTTTATGAATGTCGGCTTCTATCTCACTTGGTTTGACTGTAGGAGCAAATCTTTTTATAGGTTTTCCGTTACTATCAATCAAGAATTTAGTAAAATTCCATTTGATGCTAGACCCAAACCAACCACCTAATTTACTTTTTAAATAGTTAAAAATCGGATGAGCGTCACTACCATTAACATCCACTTTAGCAAACATCGGAAACGTTACGCCATAATTCAACATACAACCTTCTTCGATTGACTTTTCATCGCCAGGTTCTTGCCCTCCAAATTGATTGCATGGAAAGCCTAGAATAACAAAATTATCGTCTTTATACTTTTGATATAAAGCTTCTAATCCTTCAAACTGAGGCGTTAAGCCACATTTACTAGCTGTATTTACCACCAATATCGTTTTACCTTTGTAATCTTCCATTGGAATTTCCTTACCTTGAAGCGTTTTGGCACGTAGGCCATAAAAAGCTGAGTACATATCGTTTATTGGTTATCGTGTTATAAATAATGATGGTACAAATATATAAAAATATATCGTATGCGATATATAATATTTTGTTTTATTTGAGTCCTTAATAGAAAACATCCGCCCTCCATCACAATGAAGTGACTTGAAGGGCGGATGTAGAGGGTAAACGAATTTTAATCCGTTCCTATTGAGTCAATCAAGTAGCTCGCTAGTAAGTAATCAGACACATTTATTTTAAGAATCATATAGAAGTATGTCGAGTACAAATAATTGATTATAAATTGTTTTGTGAAACTATGTTTTCTATGTATTTATGTGGTTAAATATGTCGTGGTACTTAACTAACTAAGCCATTCCACTTAGCAGGTGAACTTATTCACCTGTGTCGAGCATGTATCAACAGCTACCATCATTCAACGGATTAAAATCCGTTTACCTAAACTATTTCTGCTTAAAATTCTCTTTAATATCATCAACATCGTCCATGTCAGGGCCTTTCATTACCTTTTTCCAGTCGATGTTTCTGTGGTATTTTTTCATGGCCTTTTCTACATCAAAAACCCTAGAGTCGTGCATTTCCATGTTGTAAGGACTAAAATCTGGTTTCGTAGTAAAAAAATCTTGTAATAAGGAA
>JARXAV010000342.1 GCA_029865665.1 Flectobacillus sp.
TTCTTGTTCAATCCACTTAGTGAAAACCTTCTTTTTGTCTTGTTCAATTGCTTTATTTTCAAAACCAGTTGCCTTCACTTGCGGATTACGGCGATTGATTAATTGAGCGATAAGGTCTTCATTAATAAAGGGCATATCGCAGGCAATAACCAACCAAGCGTTGTTAGGAAAAGCTTTCATGGCAGAAATAATGCCGACCAAAGGGCTTTTCATATCGTCAAAGCAATCTGCGATGGCGGGTAAATGACTTATTTGGCTGGCATTGATAGACACAAAAACCTCCTCACAAAAGGGTTTCAACAAATCGTATAAATACTGTTCTTGTGGTTTTTCGTGGTATGTCAATAAGCGTTTTTCGCTTCCCATTCGAGTACTTAAACCTCCCGATAAAATTAATCCGTTCAATTTTGGAATCATCTGCTTGGATTGGTGGTGGCTGAATAATCACTTTTCCCACCTGTTTTCGTGATTAAGCGAGTGTCTTTAATCACTAAATCGTGCGAAAAAGCCTTACACATATCGTAAATCGTGAGGGCAGCTATGGACGCTCCAGTGAGAGCTTCCATCTCCACGCCTGTTTTGGCAGTCAGGGAACAGGTACAATCAATGACGATTTCGTTACCGATTAGTTCAATCTTGAATTTACACGAATCCAAGCCCAATGGATGACATAAAGGAATTAAATCGGAGGTTTTTTTTGCCCCCATTGTTCCCGCAATGATGGCGGTTTGAACAACTGAACCTTTCTTTGTGACAATGTCTCCGTTCTGAAACTGAGCAATAATTTCATCGGTTAACCAAACGATACTGCGTGCGGTAGCTGTTCTTTTAGTAATTGTTTTTGCGGACACATCTACCATGGAAGGATTATTGTCTGCGTCTATATGGGTAAATGTTGCCATTTTATTCTGTTGCTTTCTGCTTGCAAAGATTGTTCAATCGCTCTTTGCGGTGTAACTTCGTTTTAAATTCTTTCTATTCGATACAAAGATAAACGATAAAACCGTAAGGTCTTTATACTGATACCATGATAACAGCCGATGAAGCCCTAGCCAAGGTGCTTGAGCATTCGTATAATTTTCCAACAACTTCTGTAAGCCTTGAAAATGCCATTGGCTATGAGTTGGCAGAAGCTATTTATGCCGACAGAGATTTTCCTCCCTTCAATCGAGTGGCGATGGATGGGATTGCTCTTCTTTTTGACAATATCGAAAAGACGAATGCGACCTTAGCCATTGAAGCAATTCAGTTTGCGGGCGAAGCTCAAAAGGCAATGCAAAACCCACTTGCCTGTATGGAAGTAATGACGGGAGCGGTTTTGCCTTTGGGGTGCGATACCGTTATTCGATACGAAGATATTAGCCTTGAAGAGCTACATGGCATAAAAGTAGCCCGCCTTACGATTCCATGTTCGGATATAAAAAAAGGACAGCATATTCATGCAAAAGGTTCGGACAAGCAAGCTGAAAACCTATTATTGCAAACGGGAATTCGGATTAGTCCAGCAGAAATTGCGGTATTGGCAACGGTCGGCAAGACAACGGTACTTGTAAAAATGCCTCCTCGTGTAGCAGTGATTTCGACAGGTGATGAATTGGTTGATGTGAGCGAAAAGCCTTTAGCTCATCAAATAAGAATGTCGAATTCTTATTTGTTAGCTTCGGCACTTTTGCCATTGGGCATACGAGCAAACCGTTTTCATTTAACAGACGAACCCGACGTGTTGAGAGAACGATTACGAGAACTCTTGACACAACATGATGTTATTTTGCTGAGTGGTGGGGTTTCGGCTGGCAAAAAAGACTTTGTTCCTCAAATTTTACGAGAATTGGGTGTTCAGCAACGATTTCACAAAGTGGCACAAAAACCTGGGAAACCCTTTTGGTTTGGTATGAGTGCCGAAGGAAAAGCGGTTTTTGCCCTTCCAGGAAATCCCGTTTCTACGTATTTATGTTTTTGTAAATATGCTCTTCCTTTTATTAGTGGAAAAGTGAGTCAGGAAGAGGTGATTTTGGATAAAGCCATTACGTTTAAGCCTCCGCTTACCTATTTTGTCCCAGCGATGTCTTATTTTAAAGCAGGTGTCCACTACGCTAATCCGTTTGAAGGAAGTGGTTCTGGTGATTTTGCTAACTTAACGCAGTGCGATGGCTTTATTGAACTACCTGCTGATAAGTCTTATTTTGAAGCAGGGGAAGTATTTAAGTTTATTCGTTTTAGAAGTTAACTTACTTAGGGAGAAAACCTGTGAGGTTTTTGAAACCTCACAGGTTTAGGCTTACTCAGGGATTGAAATCCCTGTTTAGTATATTGGTCGTCCCGATGGGACTTGTATAAAAAAGAGGGCGGTTTTGTATGAAACAAGACCGCCCTCTTTATCTTAAAACGCTAAAATTAAGCTCCGAAGATACCTTTAATTTTATCGAACAAACCGCCAGCAGCTTGTTTTGCTTCTTCTATTTTCTCTGCGGCAGCTTCCTGTAAATCTTCGATTTTTTCAGCAGCTTCAGCTTTCAATTCTTCTGCTTTAGCAGCTACGTCACCACCTGTTAAATCTGCGATTTTACCAGTGATTGCATCTTTTGCTTCTTCAAATTTTGCAGTTGCAGCATCAGCGATTTCCTCTACTTTCGCAGAGGCAGCACCTGCTAATTCATCTGCCTTTGCAGATACGTCAGTACCTGTAAGTTCTTTGATTTTGTCAGCAGCAGCATCTGCTAAACCTTCAATTTTTTCAGTTGCAGCATTAGCGATGTTTTCTAATGTGTTTTCTGCTTCTTGTGGAGTTTCTGGGGTATTATTTTCCATGGTAATAAGGGGTTTAATTGATTGAAATTATTCGTGTACTTTTTTATTTTTAAATGAATAAACGATAACGATTAGCCCAAAAATAACAGCGGGAATACTCAACACTTGTCCCATATTCAAGGACATTCCATTTTCAAAACTTGATTGATTTTCTTTTAAGAATTCGTACAAGAAACGAAGCGTAAATAGAATAACCATAAAAACACCCGTAAGTAATCCTTCTTGTGTATGTTGTTTTTTCTTATTCCAGATAAACATAATAATCAAGAACAACACAATGCAAGAAAGCGATTCATACAACTGAGCTGGATGACGAGGAACAACCACATTGGCGTACTCGTGTCCTAAAGCAGAGTCGTTATAAAATTTGAAAGCCCAAGGTAAATCGCTCGGTTTTCCTAAAATTTCAGAGTTCATCAAATTACCAAAACGGATACATGCCCCGCCTACTGCCACCGCAGGCACAATGTGGTCGGTAACGTAGAGATAACTGACATTTTTATATTTTTTAACGTACAAATAGAAGGCAGTGAACAAACCTATTCCTGCTCCGTGACTAGCCAAGCCTGCATACGGAGGGGTAATCATACTTACAAAGAACTTTATAGGGTCTGCAAATAACAGTGGATATTCATAAAAGAAATAATGCCCAACCCTTGCCCCTACTACCGTACCAATCATGGTATAAAGCAATAGTTGATCGGCTTCTTCTAAGGAACGACCTTCTTTTTTGAACATGTAGGAAACTACTTGATAGCCCAACAAAAAGGCTGAGGCAAACATTAAACCATACCAACGAATTGGAAATCCACCAATAAGAGGAATGCTTTCTGGAAAAGTGAAAATATCAGGGCTGGTATGCCAGTCGATATACGTTAACATTTAGGACTTGGTTAGTGAATAAAATTAACTATCGTTTAGTAGTATCATTAGTAACAAGACGTTATTGGTTAATTGTAGATCCGTTGTTAGGAGGCAGTCAAAACCAATAGGTTAATCGCTTGTGTCAATACGGATATGGTAGTAAATAAATAATTCCATTTACAAACCCTACTAAACAGATACAATTTAGGTATTTATTTTCTTTTTTCATAAACTCAAAAAAGCTTCCAAGCCTCCTTCTAAGTTTTTAATGAACAAAAAGCCTCTTTTTTTCAAAATCGTGCAGGCAATTTTACTTTGTAGTCCAGTATAACAGACCACGACAAGCTCCTGATTTTTGTAAGGTTCTAGTAAATCCAAGCGTTCCATCAATTCTTCAAAAAGGATAGCAATACCACCGATTGGAAAATCCTCTATTTCATCGGGAGTACGAATGTCTAAGATGGTGAGTTCTGATAAGCGGTCTTTGAATTCTTGGGGTTGCATAACATATTAAGTTAATGAAAAAGCTTCTTAAACGAGTTGACACTTGTTTAAGAAGCTTGAAAAATAGGCAATCATTGTTATTTCTGACTAGCAATCAGTAAAACCGTTGAAATAGCTGTCCCAATGGCAAAATTTGTCCACACTTTTCGAGATTTTTTACGTTTCGCTTGAGCTGTATAACCTTCTGCATAGCGTTGATTATCCATTAAGCGTTGGTCAGGATAACCTAGATTGTGTATTTTAGGTGTTGTTGAAGAACAAGCAACCGCTGGAATTAATCCAAATAAACCATTGATTAATAATGATGTAAGTAATGTCCATGTTGCTGGACCTGAGTGTCTTGAATAATATCGTTCAGCATCTTGAGTTCCCTTCAAATAGAGGTCTTCATTTGTGACGTTTGAGATGGGGGAAACCTGTACGGATATAGTTGAAGGGCTGTCTGGATTAACATTGGTAGCAGGCACTGTTGAAGTTAGATTCCCCTGTGTATCAAAAATATCTTTTGCTCCATTCTCATACTTAATAAAAAGTACTTCTTTCTTGTCAATACCGTAAATGGGGCCACTTTGATTGTCCCATCGTTTGTATTTAATTTCTTGCGTTGTTACTTCGGTTACTTTTGAGGGAATTTCAGAGCCATCCCGTTTTGTGATCATGTCTTGTGCAGTACTTACTAATACGGTTGCTAA
Organism: Flectobacillus sp.; assembly: GCA_029865665.1. The sequence goes on from JARXAV010000342.1 coordinate 4,869, forward strand.
AAAGAAAAGGAGGCTTAAAATTTGCTTTTTCATGTATAAGGATGATTTCTGTATTAAGTAAAAATTGTTAACGTAGGTTGAATAGTGTAGAAGTAGTAGGTTTTGCTTACCTACCACTTCTATGAGAAAACTATAATTTGTTGTATGCCAAAATACCGCCAATTACATTGCGAACATTGGTAAAACCTTGTGTTCCTAAAAATGCCTTTGCATTTGCCGAACGAGCACCCGAACGACAATGCACCACTACTTCTTGGTCTTTCCAAGCTTCAATTTCTTCAAGACGATCTGGAAGTTCGCCCAAAGGAATCAAAACAGCTCCTAGATTATCTTCTTCATACTCATACTCTTCTCTTACATCTAAGAAGTTGAACTCTTCGCCTGCATCAAGGCGTGCTTTTAAATCTTCTACTGAAATATCCATAATAATGGTACGGTTTATTAATTTATCTATTGGTTACTATGCTTTTTCTTAATGTGTAATGGCAATTTTACGAACAAATGTATGCTGTTCGCTGGACAGTCGCAACATATAAATGCCCGTATTGAGTGTTTGTAAATTAATTTCTTGGCTGTTTGTTTCTTCTTTCCAGACCGTTCTACCTGTTAAATCTAACACCTCCACATATTTTAAGGTTGGATTATTCCATTGAATCAGTCCTGAACTCGGATTCGGTGACACAATAAGTTGGCTATCTACTTCATCTTCTGTCGCCAATGGTTTATTGATTACGTTGATTACTTCTACTCTTCCTCCCATTACTGGACGAATCATCAATGAACCTTTTACAGCAGAATTGGTGTCCGTATCGGGTACCCATTCAGACCCAAAACTAAAGAAGGTTGTATTAAACGTTGTCTTCTTTTTACTAGCATCTAACTGATAATGCGGTGTATTCTTGTCTAAACCTATTTTCAACGGAACATCATCACTTAGCTGTAAATACCCTACATAAAACGTATCTGACACTGCTATTGGTGTTTTGACAGTCTGTTGAATGCTCTCCCCAACTTGATAGGTCGCTTCTTTACGGACATCGTATTCGATGAAGCCATTCATTAAGTCTGGATATTGAATGACCACCTGACGCTGTGACAATACTTTCCCTGGCTTACCTTTGTCTTTATCCCAAACAACCACAAGGGTATTTTTCCCTACTAAATTTTGAAGTGAGGGAGCAATCGCCAAACGAATTGCACGCACAGAATCGACCTTGCCGTTGTTGATAAACTGAACTGCCACTTTTCCATAACCCTGACTCAGGTAAGAAGAAGCCTCCGCAGTACCATCGTCGTAGGCATAATAATCTTCCAATACGGTAGTTTTGCTAATGGTATCGTTAGCCGTCAATACATTGGGAAGTTTTATATTCACTCCGTCCAAAGAAGCATACTCAAATGTTGCTTTTAATTGCACTTTGCTGGCACTCGCAATGGTCACTTTGGGTAAGGCTAAACGAATAGTTCTGGTTTCAATTTTGTTTTCAAAGTCATTTAGGGTAACGTCTCTTGTAAGGAGCGTTGCCCCCGTCTGATCGGTTAACTTAAATTGTACTTTGGGGTTAAAACGAGATGCGTAAGTGATTAAATCTGTCGAAATACTATCCACTAATACAGCCGAGGGATTTTGGAGCAACTGCTTAATTGGCATTGAGCGGTAGCGTTTTAGCAAAGGGCTGACCTCTTTTCGTAATGCAGCATCCACTAAAACGTTATCTTTCAAGGTTCTGGCTTTATTAAAATACACGTAATCCACATTCCACGTATCAAACTGTCCAGTTAAACGCCCAAAAGCGACGAACTTAAACTGAAACTTTTCGTGCAGATAATCCGCACTCTTAACCCCAATGAATTGCTGAATAAAAGTTGGATTCGGAGATTTGCCTTTCATTGTCCAAACAGCATTCCATTGCCCACGACTATTCAGAAATAACACTTGAAGTGAGTCGTTCGGGTCTGGTTGTTCGCCTAAACCTGTATTTTGATAATAAAAACTCAAATAAAGGCTATCTCGAAGGCTATAAGAAGATAAATCAATGGCTTTACTCATTAAAGAATCCGTACGCCCTTGCATCGTCAAAGAGTCATTACTTTCTTTCGGAAAAATATAAGGCGAACCATTGGCTTTTAATCCGTCAAACGAAGCCATATTCACCGAAGGCTGTTGGGTAGAATAGGTATTATTCACCCAAATATTGGTAGGTGTTATCCACAAATTAGGATTGGGAATACCATTTTTTGAGTTTGCGAAATCGTCAAAAAATGGCAATTGCAAAGAAGTATCAGCAGTTTTAGCCCCTTTATTTGGGGTACGTTGCAAAGGGTAATAATCGTCCAATGGTACAGTCTTAAACTGACCAAACGATACAGATGTAGCAACAAAAAAGAGTGGTAAGAGAACTAACCACCCTTTTTTGTGTTTATGCCATGCACCTAATGTGACGGCATAAACATCAATAACTCTTTTTATCATCATGATTATTAATTTTCCGTTGGCGGATTTCCAGCCACCCAAAGGTCAATCATTTCACCTGCGTGTAGTTTATTGCCTTCATCACAAGCAGGAGTTTGACGAATCACTTTACCTGCTGGTTCAGTGGACTCTGCATCGTAGATGACTGTTCCTTTTTGAAGTCCTGATCCTGAGATTATAATAACTGCTTCGTCATAAGGTTTATCCACTACGCATGGCACCTCAATTTCTTGATTACCGACTCCGTTACCCACTACAAGCGTTACTCTTGAACCTTTTGCAATTAACGAACCAGCTTCTATTTTGGTATTTTGATACTTCACTTCTATGACCTCATTTTCACGAATATCGTTTTGATACTCCAAATTAGGTTCTAATAACCCTGCTATCAAGAGTTGTTGCATGGCACTCTTTACGGATTGATCTGTCAGTTTAGGCAATCTCACCATCGGAGCGGTTTCCGTATTAATGGTCAAGTAAATTTTACGACCTTGCTTTACTTTTGAATTTTCTAAAGGATATTGGGTTAAAACCGTCAAAGGTTTTACGCCTGGCGTGAAAGTACTATCCGTTACTTCAAATTCAAGATTGCGGTCACTTAAAATATCCTTTGCTTCTTCCATTGACAATCCTTTCAAATTAGGCACAGAGATTGTTTCGCCATGATTGGTACTCCACGGTAGATAGACAAAGAAAAAGCCAAAAAATAATACCAGTACTAAACATACGATTAACGACGCATGTACAAAAACATCTTTCTTGGAATCGGTAGGAATTTTTATCATTTCTTTAGTTTATATTCAATTTAGACTTGACTGGTTTGAAAGAATCATCTAGTTGCTCTACTTAGTCCAGCAAGTATGAATGTGGGACGATGACTCGCATTCTTCTAATTAACGATGCAATTTACAAGATTAGTTTGTTTTTGGAAAATTGGATGTAGAAAGATTGAAGTCTATCTTTGTTTTGTATGACATCTATCGACGACATAATTCAAAAAATTGCCTCCTTACAAGACTCCGCTAGTCCACACTATTTTTCGGATGGCTTGTTTGAGTCTTATCGTGGCAATGCTATTTGGGGCTATAAACGTCCCGATACCAACCTCTTTTTTACAGCAATTACCCTTTTTACTTTACAATCCATCCAATCAAAACTTTCGCTTAACTCTCAGCAAATCATTAATACGATTTGCCAGAAAGGCATTAAAAACTACCCTGATTTTCAGAATAAAGATGGATTATTGACCTTTAATTTCTTTAAGACGAAACCCTCACACCATTTCCCACACGGGAATATCTTACATCGTTTTGAGCATTTCAGAATTCCTGATGACATCGACGATACGGCATTCGTGTATCTTACTGCAAATTATACGCCAAAAGATGCCATTGCGTTACAAGCAAAACTACGGGTTCATTCAAACGGCTATAAACAAAGCATCCGAAACACCTTTCCAGCTTATCGCTCTTTAAAAGCGTATTCTACTTGGTTTGGCAAAAATATGTATATCGAATTTGATGCCTGTGCCTTATCGAATATGCTCTATTGCCTGCTCCATTTTGGTATCGAACTCGACGAACACGGCATTGACTCTGTCCGTTATATTCAACAATGTATTCTGAGTAACCACTATTTAGCAACTCCTTTTAGAGTAGCTCACCAGTATGCCCGTACGCCCTTGATTATTTACCATGTGGTTCGGCTAATGGCTCGTTTCAAAATCCCAGAATTGGAAATTTGTCAAGAAAAAATCATTCAAGACATTCAGCATTTATTAACGAATTCCTCCCTGA
>JARXAV010000043.1 GCA_029865665.1 Flectobacillus sp.
TGCTACAAACTGAAAATATTATAATTACAAGTGACGCTAGGCTTAACACTTGTATAAGCAGTGGGAAACAATAATTGCCCATTTAATTTCAATTTTTAATAAGCTCGGCTAATTATTCATTATTATACTTGCCCCGACTCCTTGATTAATACCTCCTTTCAATTCCAATTTCTTAACCTTTCCTTGATACCCATTTGGTAAATTTACTACGTGTCCTTGTTCGATAATGGCATCGAGCGTTGAGGTAGGTATTTGTCCGCATGACCATGTGGTTGAGTTGTTCCAATTGCCTGAATTGATACTAATTGTTTTGTCGGTTAGACAAGGTAAAATAGTTACTGTTGCGTTGCCTGAAACCATACCAACCCCGCAATTACTGGCAACGGACGTAATGGCGTAGGTTTGTGTACTGCTTGGACTCACTGTTTTGAGTGTTGGCGATAGCGAAGTAGTCAGTCCTGTAGTAACATCCGAAGTTTGATAAAGCCAAGCATTACCACCCGTAAAATTAATATTCAAGTTAGCTTTTTGCCCTGGGTAAATAGACGTCGAACCTGTAATATTTGCTGTGATGGGTTCCCCTATTTTTATTTCTACGGGGTCGGATTCTGTTTGGCATACTCCTTTCCCAATTATACTATATGTTCCTGCCTGAGTGAGGTAAAAAGGTTTATCAAATGCTAACCTTGCAATTATTTGTCCATCTTTTTTCCACAATAATGAATCATAATTGACATTTGTATATCTACTGCCATCATTTATTCCATACATAACCGAAATATTATTTGCACAAAGAATGTTAGATGAATTAGTATTAATATTTTGAAAATTGCTATCATAAATTATTGGCTTAGGTAATTGACTGACTGATTTTACTTCTACTGAATCTGAAAAACCAGTACAAGCGCCTGCAGCAACTCTTAATTTATAAAAACCCGCTTGCCTTGTTGTTAATACTGCATAAGTAGCTCCTACAACAGGTATATTTCCTTTAAACCATTGATAAGTAGTTGGAGTTGGTAAGCCGTAACTATTATCTATTAAAATATGGGGAGAATCTGTATTATTAGCACTACAAAAAGAGGATTTATATGAATATAATGTAGGCTTGAATTTATTGCCAACACTAATTTTTAGTGTATCAGACGATAGATAGATACATCCTGGGTTATTATATCCAATATACCTTAGTGTATAATTTCCCGTCTCTCTTATCTCCACTTCGCTTTGTGGGTAATTTTTAAATAAAATATTATCCTTATATATTGCTGTTTGAAAAGTACCAGCGTTACTTGGAACAACATTAACATACATTCCTTGACACACTTCTTTTGAATACGGACTTTGTAAAAATAAACCCAATTTAAGTGTATCAACCTTGTTGATAACAACTCCTTTCGATACAGAAGTACAATTGCCTTGAGACAAAGCTAAACTATAAACCCCAGCTTCATTTATACGTATAGAGTTATAGATTGCATTAGGTATATCAACTCCATTTTTTTTCCATTGATAAGTGTAGCGTGCTAATGGATTGTTTGAGTAATTTAAAGAACTGTACATCTCAGCACTACCCGAACTACAAAAGACTGTTTGTTTAGCCGTTATCGGATTTTCAATCGAATTACTAAAAATTAAAGTATTTTTCTTATATTGATTTGAACGATCAATGACGTTACATTTATCAAAAACATTTACTTCATAAGTACCTGATTGAGTAGTTGCTAACGTATCTGTTGTTGCACCAATTACTGTCGTGCCGTTACGTTTCCACTGGTAAATAGCACTATCACTAACATAATAGCTCCTTAATGTCGAGGTTACTCCATCACATTGAAAAATGGCTCCTTTTCTTTGTACATAATTTACCACCGAACTGTTAAAACTAAAACCAATATTTCTGCTGGCACTATTGCAGGAACCTTTTTTGGCTGTCATTACATAAGAACCAGCCTGTGAAACTCTGTATGTTGCTACATTTGAAACAACAACTCCATTGCGTTTCCATTCAAAATCAACATCGGGTAAATTAGATTTTAATGTGAGTGTTATGGCGGTTCCAGCGCATAATGTTGGACTATATTCAGGATCAAAAGAATCGAATCTTTGTCCTTTCTGTGTCCATAGTCCAACGAATAAGGTTTGACCCGCTGAACTAAGATAACCACTAAAATTACTTATAAATGTTGAAGATGTTATTCTTATTCTATATTTCGTACCAGTTGCATAAAGTGGGAATTGAATATTTATCGGACTAACATTTCCGCTTCCAATAAAAATTTGGTTATCGAAGTTCCCATATGCGTCTGAAAGATAAACGTTCATTAATGAACCACTTGGCAAAGTAGTTGTGTAATGTACTCTTGCCGTAGCATTTGGGCAAAAAGAAGTAAATCCTAAATCTCCAATTATTATTGGTGGTGCTGATGTAAGATTAACATTTAGTAACGCATAATTTATACATCCATTCACATTGGTTGCTATTACTTTGTAAACCCCACTATTTGCTGATGTGCTATTGACAATACTGGGGTTTTGAATATTCGAAGTAAAGTTGTTAGGACCTGTCCATGAATAGGCATTTGATGAATTACCTGAGCTACTTCCAGAAAAAGCTTTTAATGCAATTTCAGAGTTGAGATATGCAGGGAAAGCCAATTTAGCAAAAACTACGTCTCCGTAATTGGCGTTTACTTGTATATCGGTATTGGAAACCACCGTTCCGCAACCGCCTGTGACACTCACTGAATATTTGGCAATATCGGCATAATTGAAATTTGAAATCGTAAGCGTATTTGAGGTTTCATTCGCAATAGTTACGCCGTTTTTTCTCCATTGATAGGTAAGTGTTCCTACCCCTTGAGCTACAGCACTGATAGTTGTACTCCCTCCAATACATACTGGATTATTACTGATATTGATTGATACTTGTGTTGGAGTCGTACAAGACCCAAGCGTTATGGTAGCAGGTCCGCTTGCAGTACCTACGCCACATGCAGTGGCAGTTTGGGTTATCGTGAGTGTCTGGGTGTTGAGCGTATTAATGAAATTATAGGTATTCGGATTAGTTACGATGTCAGTTCTTACATTGTTTATGGTATAAGCATAAGGGGAAGTGCCAGTGAAGACTGGGTGAATAGCTTGGCTGTTATAAGATGGAACAGTGATATTATTAGGGCTAAAAGTAGCTGTTGATACATCGGTTATTTTAACAGGTATTACCGCAGATTGTGAAAAACAAAGTTCATTGCCACTATATCGAACGGCATAATTTCCTGATTCACGAGTAGTTAGGGTAGCCGCTGTTTCTCCAGAGATGATATTTCCATCTTTTAGCCATGTCAGATTACCATCGGTATAGTCTTTCACTTTGAGTTTCACAATGTTATTAGCACATGTCTCAAAAGCATTGAGGTAGTCTTTTTGAATTTGGGGAGCAGGAAGATTTAGGTTAGTAATTGAAATATTCAAACCATTAGAATTACCAGTACAAGTATTTTTGGTAGTTTGTAAAGAATAATTACCCGTTTGGCTAACTACTAAACTGTCTTTATTCATTCCAGCAATAGAAATGCCATCTTTAACCCATTGTAAAGTATGTGAAGAATTTACATTTGAGGCTTTTAAAGTAGTAGTTTTACCTTCACAGATTATCGTTTTAGTGGTTGAAATAATCGGATTAGCTATGTTATTAAAAGTCAAAGCTACTGGATTTAATGTCTTGACACAACTTCCTTGTTCAACGGTTACTTTATAGTTACCCGTTTGTGTTGCTTTGTAATTCGCAGTTGTAGCATTAGATATTAAATTATTATCTTTAAACCATTGATAAGCAAAGCCTAATCCTTTGGGTGCAAGTAACGTTATGGTATCACCCGAACAGGCTTGCGTAATTCCGTTTGTATTGATGGTACTATTTGAAAAAGGGCTGCCTACGTAAATGACTATTCCACTTGAAGTGGCCGTACATTCCCCCACAGTCATTGTCAAACTAAAAATACCAATATTTTGAATTAAAATTGTTGAATTGGTTTCACCAACAATATTTATTCCATTTCTTTTCCATTGATAGGTTGCACCAGCTAGGTTATTAAGCGATTTTAAATAGAATGTAGCGTTATTACATACATAATACTCAGGCAAATTCTGCTCTAGTGAATCTGAAATAAATACACCTGAAAAATTGGCACAAACAGGACTTTGCGAGAAAATAGGTAAGCTTAGAAGCGAAATAACAAAAGATAAAAATAACGTAACGAAGATTTGTTTCATGGAGTGTAAAAGTTAATAAATGATGTCTATGCAAAATGAATACCGACAACTATTTTAATAGATACTATTCTTCTGTCTAAGTAATAATTCTGCTAAGGAATAAGTAAGTAATTGATTAGCAGGTAGGTTAGATATCGAAAATTAAAATCGACTGTCAGCCAAGTTTGGTATTTGGTTGTCTTTATAATTCACAATTTGATTAAATGAAAGTTATTTGTTGTTTAATGTATTTCATACTTCCACTATAGAGATTTTCTTTTTGATTCAAATAGTCACTGGTTGTTCGTCCACTTGGTTCAATAATATTGCCAGAAAGCTTATTAAAGTAATTTTTAGATATCCAGTCGTACAACTTAACAATCAAAGGTTTAAAATGGCCTAAAATGTTTGTCTGGTCATTGCAACGGTAAGGTATCATTTACGCTTGGTACTCCTAAGTGTACGCAAGTTTTGATGAACTTTTTAGTTTGTTTTAAATTATGCGGTGGTGAATTTAACTATTGAATTCTTCATTCGAAATACATTATTCTTTTTCTATACTTAGTTGATTGAAATAGCTAATAATTGTTTTAAGTTTTCGATTGTTTATGTGGGACTTTAATTAGATTTATTCAAATCCTAACCATTTTTCATCATCTAAATCTTTTTGGTAATCAGATGTTCCTTTAAATCCTAATTCCTCAAGTTGTTTTAAGTAAGGTGTGTAATCAAAAGTAGGTTCATTCCAGCCTTCCACATCCCACAAGAATTCAATAACTGTAGCTAACCATCTCGGAGGAGGGGAATGTTTTCTAAAATAATTTATCTTTTCCACGAATGTCTTACAATTTTCTGTAAACCAAACAACAAAACGATTTGCAAACTCTTCTCCATTTCCTTGTCTCCAAAAAAAACTATATGGATGCGAATTGGGTCTGTAAACCCAATATGGAGGAAGTTCGCCATATTTTAGGGTAAGTTCATTAATTCTATTTTGAATAGAATCAGTTTGTTCTTTCATTGTTAGAAGTTTATTTTTAATCTTTTTTAAACTATTTATCCGCTCTTTGGGGCTTGTAGCCAATGAAAATATAACTGCCATAGCATATAAAATTATAGCTATTGCATATTATTCACTAACTTTTTTATTACAAATTTTTAAAGCAAAACCCTACACCTCCAACGCCGTTTCAGCTTTGATTTCGCTCATGACGAAGATGCTGTGGGTACTGCCGATGTTGTCGAGGGCGGCTAGTCGGTTCATCAGAAAGCTTTGGTATTCTCGCATGTCTTTTACGACGATTTTTAACATAAAATCATAGTCG
>JARXAV010000081.1 GCA_029865665.1 Flectobacillus sp.
GTCAATGCTCCTACTGGACAAACGTCGATTACGTTTCCAGAGAAATCATTATCAATTGCTTTCTCGATGTACGTACTGATTTCAGCATGGTCACCACGGTGCATTACCCCATGAACACGTCCTTCTGTAATTTGGTCAGCCGTATAAACACAACGATAACACAACACACAACGATTCATGTTTAACTTGATATAAGGCCCCAAGTCAACAGGCTCAAAGGTATTACGTTCTTCTACCGTACGAGTTTTAGAAACCCCGTGTTCAAAAGAGAAATCTTGAAGGTGACACTCCCCAGCCTGATCACAAATAGGGCAATCTAGCGGGTGATTCAACAACAAGAACTCCACAACACCTTTACGAGCTTCTAATACTTGCTCATTCACGGTATTTTCTACCACCATACCCTCTTGTACTTGTGTAATACAAGAAGGAACTAATTTTGGCATAGGACGAGGGTCTTTTTCTGAACCAGCCGTCACTTTCACCAAACAACCTCTACACTTACCACCAGAACCCTTCAATGGTTCGTAGTAGCACATGGCAGGAGGAGCTATATGTGGACCAATCTGACGAGCCGCCTGCATGATGGTAGTACCCGGTTCTACGTCGATGGTTATGTTATCAATAGTTACTTTCATCTTTTTCTGTAATTTCTATCTAATTCGAAGAGTTAGTCTATTTTAGTTTTCAATAGCAGCGAATCAGTTTAACTGAATACCTTGATTGAAAACGAACATCTTACAATGTCCAGCTTGCACCTTCACGCATAAACACCGCACCAGGTTGAGTTGCTTTTTCTGGATGCTTCACATGCCATTCAAATTCATCACGGAAGTGACGAATCGCAGCCGCTACTGGCCATGCCGCAGCATCTCCTAACGGACAAATTGTATTTCCTTCAATTTTCTTTGCAACGTCCACTAACAAATCAATATCTTCTTGACGGCCTTGTCCGTGTTCAAGACGGTATAGAATTTTATCCATCCAACCTGTTCCTTCACGACAAGGTGAACACTGTCCACATGATTCGTGGTGATAGAAGCGTCCGAATGTTAAAGTATTATGAACGATACAAGTTGTTTCATCCATTACGACAAAACCTCCAGAACCCAACATTGTACCTGTAGCAAAACCACCATCTGATAACGATTCATACGTCATCAAACGTTTTTCACCTGCTGCGGTAGTCAAGATTAATTCTGCTGGTAAAATAGGTACAGAAGAACCACCTGCTACAACGGCTTTCAATTTATGTCCTGCACGGATACCTCCGCACCATTCATCTGCATAGATAAAGTCTTCTACAGTAATTCCCAATGGAATTTCGTAAACACCAGGCTTACGCACGTGACCAGAAACCGAAATCAATTTCGTACCAGTACTACGTCCTACGCCTAATTTAGCATATTCTTCTCCGCCATTATTCACAATCCATGAAGTAGCTGCAATAGATTCTACGTTATTTACTACCGTAGGACATTGCCATAAGCCCTTCACAGCAGGGAATGGTGGTTTATTACGAGGATTACCACGTTTTCCTTCTAACGATTCTAATAAAGCGGTTTCTTCACCACAGATATAAGCACCGCCACCAGGTTGTACAAATAAATCTAAATCATACCCTGAGCCTAAGATATTTTTACCCAACAAACCTTTGTCGTAACATTCTTGAATGGCTTTTTCGAGAATATGAATCACATACATTAATTCTCCACGCACATAGATGTAAGAAGTATTAGCACCTAAGGCAAACGAAGAAACAATCATCCCCTCAATTAAGGTATGAGGTGATTTCATCATTAAGTAGTGATCTTTGAATGTTCCTGGTTCAGACTCATCCGCATTACAAACCAAATAACGAGGTACACCCTCTGGTTTTGCTAAGAAAGACCACTTCATTCCAACAGGGAAACCTGCACCTCCACGTCCACGAAGACCTGATTTTTTAACCTCTTCAGTTACTTCGTCAGGCGACATTGTTTTTAACGCCTTTTCTAAAGCACTATAACCACCATGTTTACGAAAAACATCAATGGTTTCAATTCCCGGTACGTCAATATGTTCGGTTAATATTTTCATCTGAATTATGCTCTGTATTTTTTAGCCTTAGCTAAGGGATTATTTAGAAAGTTCGTCGATGATTTCGTCCACTTTTTCAGTAGTCAAATTCATGTAATATTTCTCACGAATTTGGAATACTGGGCCCCAACCACAAGCAGCTAAACATTCCACTTCTTTAATCGTGAATTTGCCATCTGCGGTTGTTTCACCTGTTTCAATTCCTAATTTCTTTTTTAGGTGGTCATATACTTCTACCCCACCCATCAAACAACAAGGGCCTGTACGACAATACTCTATTACGTGTTCGCCGACTGGTTCTAAATGGAACATTGTGTAGAATGTTGCCACTTCATAAACCTCAATTGGTTTGATGTTCAACAAACTAGCTACATAATCCATTACCTCTGGGCTACACCATCTCCACTCGGCTTGAGCTAAGTGTAAAATCGGTAACAAGGCAGACTTTTGTTTGCCTTCTGGATAACGATTAATGATTTTATGTACCAACTCCAACGTATCTGCTGGAAACTGTATCGTTTGTGTATTCGTCATTGTTTGATTTAGGATTTTGGAATGGTCAACATCGAACCCTTCCCTTCTCTAAACTATATTTAAAGCGAACGTTTCATTTTTCCACGAAAGTTCGCAACAATTATACTTATTGAGTTGCTGATGTGTAATGACTAGGTATCTAATTCCCCCGCAATTACGTTCATTGAAGACATCGTAATGATGGCATCCGATAAGGTTGAGCCTACAACCATTTCTGGGAATGCTTGATAGTAAATGAAACTCGGACGACGGAATTTCAAACGGTATGCCGCACGACCACCATCAGAAACTAAGTAGAACCCTAATTCTCCATTACCCCCTTCAACAGAATGATATACCTCTCCTACTGGAGCATCAATTTCACCCATTACAATTTTGAAGTGATAGATTAACGCTTCCATATTCGAATACACGTCTTTCTTATCTGGTAAATAGTAATGTGGAGCATCTGCATGATAAGACCCTTCTGGAAGATTCTCTAATGCTTGTGTGATAATGCGTAAGCTTTGCCACATTTCTTCACCACGTACCAAGAAACGATCATAGGTATCGCCTTTTGTTCCTACTGGAACATCGAATTCAAAATCTTCGTAAGAAGAATATGGATTCATAGAACGAACGTCATAATCAACCCCAGCAGCACGTAAGTTTGGCCCTGTAAAACCATAGTTTAAGGCTCTTTCAGCAGAAATAGCTCCTACGTCAATGGTTCTATCCATGAAAATACGGTTACGTTTTACCATACTTTCAAATTCACGAAGACCCGCAGGAAAATCGTTAAGTAATACACGAATTTTACGAATTGCCTCCGCAGACAAATCTCTTTCCATCCCTCCGAAACGTCCCATGTTTGTTGTCAAACGAGCACCACACATTTCTTCGTAAATTTCATAGATGTGTTCACGCCATTGCATCAAATATAAGAACCCTGTCATTGCTCCTGTATCCACAGCAAGAATCGAGTTACAAACAATATGGTCAGCAATACGAGCCAATTCCATCATAATTACACGAATATACTGAGCTCTTTTAGGTACTTCAATGCCCAAAAGTTTCTCTACTGTCATGTGCCAGCCCATGTTATTGATAGGCGACGAACAGTAGTTCATACGGTCAGTAAGTGTGGTAATTTGATAAAGCGGACGACGTTCTGCTATTTTCTCAAAAGCACGGTGAATATAGCCTACTGTTTGTTCAGCAGCAATAATCGTCTCGCCGTCCATGGTGAGGATATTTTGAAAAATTCCGTGCGTAGCTGGGTGTGTTGGCCCTAAGTTTAGGGTTGACAACTCGTTTACGAATTTTCTATTTTCTTGTGGTTTGGTAAGCCCTACGTTAGGACTTGACACTAATGCGATTTCTGACATATTAAACAGCTTTTGGCACTAAGCTTTTGGCTTTTATATTCATTTAAAAATCAAGGATGCCCGTTAAATTATCTTTACAGGCTAAAGTCAACTCACCGAAAACGATGGATTTCTTAGAACTTATCTACCGAAAAGTTCATCAATTTTATCTTCACGGGTAGCGTCCTCTAATGGATATTCTTTACGCATTGGATGATAATCCATCTCATCTACGTTCAGAATTCTTGTCAAATTCGGGTGTCCAGCAAAGATTAAACCATAGAAATCAAATGCTTCACGCTCCATCCAATTAGCGGCTGCATATAAGCCTGTAATCGTTGGTACAATTGGAGCTTCGATAGGAACATGCAGTTTGATTACTAAGCGTACATTATTTTCTAAACTATGTAAGTGATAAATAACGCCTAATTCCTGTCCTTTTGCCTCTGGGAAGTGAATTCCACCCAAGTCTGTTAAGAACTGAAATTTGAATGTTGGATGTTGATATAAATAATGAAGTATTGGTACGATTGTATCTGTCGTAGTTGTTACGTTTAATAATCCGTAATTTTCGACGATACCAAAAATTCGTTCCTCACCGAACTGGGCTACCAAGTCCTGAGCTATTTGTTCGTTTGTCATGATTATTCTATTCCGTAAGAAGCTAACAAGGCTTTATATTCTGGGGATTCTCTTCTACGACGTTGTTCAGATTTTGCCAATTCTTGAATTTGCATAAAACCGTCGATAATTTGTTCTGGACGAGGCGGGCAACCTGGCACATACACATCTACAGGAATCACACGGTCGATACCTTGTAAAACAGAATAGGTATCAAATATACCACCCGAAGAAGCACAAGCACCTACCGACAATACCCAACGAGGTTCAGCCATTTGAAGATACACTTGTTTTAAGACAGGAGCCATTTTCTTAGCGATTGTTCCCATCACCATCAACACATCGGCTTGACGAGCGGAGAACGACATACGTTCAGAACCAAAACGAGATATATCATAAGTGGATGCGGCTGTAGCCATAAACTCAATACCGCAACAAGAAGTTGCAAATGGCAAAGGCCATAGTGAGTTTGCACGGGCAAGACCCACTAAATCGTCTAACTTGGCAGCAAAGAAACCTTGTCCTTCAAGCCCCTCAGGAGCATCTACCATTTTAATTGTTGTATCGCTCATTATTTATTAGTGAACAGTTTATCAATTAATAAGTATCTGTGAAAAATCTTCAAAGATTTTGATTATCCATTGTAAACCTTTCGATTATACTAAAATAAAATTGATTTAGGAATACGATGTCTTAGGATTGTTTCCACTTTCATTAACGATAAACTCTTATTAATCGAAAAAGTTTTTCGGATTAAAGCATCATCATGAAGGCAGGAATAAAACGTTACTAAGACGCAAATCATCTTAAATACTTATTTTTCCCACTTCAAAACGCCTTTTTTGATTACGTAGATAAAACCTACCAACAAAAAGCCCATGAAGACAACCATTTCTATAAAACCATCCCAAGCTAGTTCTTTAAAATTAACTGCCCATGGATACATAAAAACGA
>JARXAV010000200.1 GCA_029865665.1 Flectobacillus sp.
CAACACCCTCGTGAAATTTAACAAAAATGGAACACATGAAAATCGCAAGCGACAATTACGTTGCTTTTACGTTCTTTGTCGGAACAATGGCCATGATGGCTGCATCAGTATTCTTTTTTTTAGAGTTAAATAATACATCTAACAAATGGAGAACATCCGTTTTAGTATCAGGTTTGATTACTTTCATTGCGGCAGTTCACTACTACTACATGAGAGGGTACAATTTAGAGACAGGAGATTCTCCTACTTTCTTTAGATACGTTGACTGGATTTTAACGGTTCCATTAATGTGCGTTGAATTCTATTTGATTACTAAAAAAGCAGGAGCTAAAATCGCCCTATTATGGAAATTGATTATCGCATCATTGGTAATGTTATTAACGGGTTATGTTGGAGAAGTGTTAGACAGAAATAGTAGCGTTTTATGGGGTACACTCTCAGGAATAGCGTATTTCTATATTGTTTACATCGTTTGGTTCGGAGAAGTTGCAAAATTATCACAAACAGCTGGCGTACAGGTTGCAAAAGCGACTCGCATATTGGGATGGTTTGTATTGGTTGGATGGGCAGTATATCCATTAGGTTACATGTTGGGAACTCCAGGCGGTTTGTTTGGAATACAGCTGGTTTCTGACCCAGCAGCAGCTTCACACGCTATGGATATTGTATATAACATTGCAGATGCAATCAATAAAATTGGTTTTGGTTTGGTGATTTACGCTTTAAGTAGAAATAGCGAGGATTAAGATTGATGTTTATTGTTTAAAATAGAGGTACATTTTTAATGAATGTAACCTCTATTTTTTTTCAACGCACTTCATCCGTAATAAATAAATTATATGGTATGGAAAAGTATCCCAATATCACTTACGACTTCCTATTTATTGGCTTAGGTGCAAGCAATAGCCTTATCTTACTATCTTTGATTGAAAAAAAGCAACTCAAAAATAAACGGGTTGCAATTTTCGAAACCGAAAGTAAAGCTATTAACGACAAAACTTTTTGTTTCTGGGCTGCCCCCGATGATTCAATAGTAACAAATCTCGCTCCAATCATATCACATTGCTTCACTACAATTCAAGTTAATCAATCTCCTGTACAACGAATTGACCAACAACCTTATCACTATATACGAAGTATCGATTTATACAACCATACACGAGAAATTCTCACCACAGAGCAAATTGATATGTATCAAAAAGGTGTAAATGGTATCACGTATGAGCATGATTTCTATTGGATTCATACAGATAGCGATAACTATAAAGCTCATTACATTTTCGATAGTCGTCCACCAATACTAGACCAATCAGATAAAAAACAAGTTTATTTACACCAATCTTTTTATGGACTACATATCAAATGTAATCAAGATATATTTGTAAAGAATACTTTCGAAATGATGAATTTCGATGTAGATCAACACGAATATACCCAATTTATGTATGTGATTCCTTTTTCGACTAACGAAGCATTGATTGAACTAACACGTTTTGGAGCAGATAAGATTGAAAGAACTTATGCCTTAGAGGTGTTGGATAAATTCATTGCTAGAAATTTTGGAAAATATGAGCTATTAGCAGACGAGTCGGGATGTATTCCAATGACCACCTATATAAATCCCCCCAATCAATTCGAGGGAGTTTTACATACAGGGGCAAGTGCTAATTTAATTAAACCAAGTACTGGTTATGGCTTTAAAAATATGCACGCATTCGCACAGCGTGTAACCAAGTGTGTAGAATCAAATACGCTAAAAAATTTCAATACGATAGGACTCCATGCTAAAAAACGTTTCAAATTTTACGATAAACTACTATTGTTGATTTTATTACATTGGCCAGCAAAAGGAAAATTGATTTTTACACGTCTGTTTGAAAAACAAACTGTCTTAACTATTTTTTCATTTTTAGATGAGAAATCGTCACTTTACCAAGAGGTTAAGATATTCGCTTCTCTCCCTATACTATCCTTTCTGAAAGCATTGCTCCTGTATCTGAAAATCGAGGAATGGATGCGTTATATCTATGCTTTTGTTATTGTGATAACTTACTTAATTTTATCTAGTTGGAACAACCAACTAGCATCCTATTTTGGTTATATTTTATTGGTAATCGGACTTCTGCTGATAGGTATTCCTCATGGTGCATTAGATCATATCCTTTCGAAAAATAAGGAAACACGCTTAATTAATTTTATAGCCAAGTACGTATTCATAATCCTACTCTATTTTATTATATGGCAACAATATCCAGTCATTGCATTATCAATTTTTATACTCTACTCCTCTTTTCACTTTGGTGAATCTGAGTTGATAGACACAAACAAACGGATTGATACGTTCAATAATTACCTCCACGCATTTCTACTTGGATTAAGCATCCTACTGTTTATCATTTTTAGCCACCTAAACGAATCTCTCAGCATTATTTCTGGGCTAGTTTCCGTTGCTAAATTAGATTCGCTCAACGTTACATTCATCGCTCCAACGGCTATCATTCTTTCCCTAAGCTATCTTTTAATACAAAGTGTTTTATCAAAAAAGGGGGCTTATATTGGCTTAATTTTTCTTCTATTGTTGGGAGTCAAAATTCCATTGATGTTAGCGTTTGGTCTTTATTTTATTTTTCAACATAGCTTCAATGCTTGGCAACATTTGAAATCTGGACTCCAGATGAATTCGCTACAATTGCTTAAAAAATCCTCACTT
Source organism: Flectobacillus sp. (assembly GCA_029865665.1). The sequence continues at coordinate 2,711 of JARXAV010000200.1, forward strand.
TACACCATTGCTGCCTTACTAATGTTAGTATTCATTATTATTTTTGACTACAAAAAAATCATAAGCATCAATAGCTTATGGATTAACTTTTTTATTTTCATTGCTTGTATTAGCTTTCCGCATTTCGTTTTAATGCACATTTTCTATAAAAAGAATTTGAAATCAGCCAAAAGACAAGTTAGAAAATAGCATGACCAAATATCAAGTAATAGCTTTTTGTACTATAGATTAGCCTAATCGTTATCACTATTCATTGAGGTAATCACGAATTCAAAACGATAAAAAAATAGACTGTTTTACACTTCTTGCCATAGGACAAGATTTAATATGATGCGTGGGTATAGCTTTGTATCATCAATAACAAGTTAAACACGAACAACATCATGGAAAAGACAGTAATAACAATGCTAGAAAATTTAAAAGAAAAAACAGGTCATTCATTAGATGAATGGAAGATGTTAATCTCGGCACAGGGTTACTCTAAACACGGAGAAATTGTAAAGTTTTTGAAAGAAACACACCTAGTTACTCACGGGTATGCTTCTGAAATTGCGTTAAAAGTATTAGGTTCTGATGCCGATTCTGCGACAGACACTGATGAGTTAATCGTTAGCCAGTACAAGGGAAAGGAACATCTTAAACCTTACTACGACAAGTTAATTGCCGAAATTATGAAGTTTGAAGGGGACTTTGAAATTGCTCCCAAAAAGGCTTACGTTAGCTTAAAAAGAAAGAAGCAATTCATCACGTTGACCCCAGCCTCTAAAACACGATTTGAAATTGGTTTTAACTTGAAGGGAATCGAAGCAAATGGTAAATTAGAATTAGAGAAACCCAACGGTATCTGTTCTCACAAAATCAATCTTACCGATATTACTGAAATAGACCAAGAGGTAATTGATTGGATCAAAATGGCTTTTGATAAAGCGGTATAATCCTTTCATAGTTCTACTGTATTTCTTACATCACTAGACCAAACTGCCTAAACCTGACAGAACTTTATAACACTGTCGGGTTTAGGTATTTAACTGGATACTAGTTTGACCAATCTCTTCCTAACTTAAGTTCCTACCAACTAGTTGTGGTTAGTCCCTGCACTTGCTTTTATCTACTAAAACAGTTAATTTACACACAGGAATATTACCGTAAGTGTCCCCTAATAAGCCCATGGACAATATCAGTTATACTAAAACAGCGGTTTACTAAAAAATTGAACTAACGACTAATTACCCATCTATTATCAACACAAACTAAAAATGGCATCTATTGAAATCACCAAAGTAACACTCCATCAACTTGAACAATTACAACACATTGGCAGACGAACCTTTCAAGAAACCTTCGCCGATTCCAATGAGGAAGAAGACATGAATATTTACTTGGAAACAGGTTTTTCTACCGAAAAATTGACCACCGAGTTGAACGACGAAAACGCCGAATTCTATTTTGCAAAACTGGATGAGGAAGTAATCGGCTACCTAAAACTGAACGCTGGAACTTCTCAAACGGAATTGAAAGACAGTAAAGCCCTTGAAATAGAACGCATTTATGTAGCAAAAGAATTTCATGGAAAAAGCGTTGGGCAACTCCTATACAACAAAGCGATTGAACTTGCTAGGCAAAAAGAAGTTGACTATGTGTGGTTAGGCGTTTGGGAAGAAAACCCAAGAGCAATTCGCTTTTATGAGAAAAATGGGTTCGTGGCCTTTGACAAACATATTTTTAAACTGGGGAATGACGAGCAAACCGATATTATGATGAAATTACAACTGCATAAAAACAACGGATAAAGATGAGTAAGCCAAAAGTAAAAATCTGCTGTATTAGCAGTATTGACGAGGCAAGAATTGCCATAGAACACGGTGCCGCTGCTATAGGATTGGTTGGACAAATGCCCAGCGGCCCTGGCATTATTGGAGACGACCTCATTGAGCAAATTGCCAAAAGTGTTCCTCCTCCTATTGCGACTTTTTTACTAACAAGCGAAACATCTCCACAGGATATTGTTAAGCATTATAAACGGGTGAATACCTCTACGATACAATTAGTAGATGCCTTAGAAAAACGAGAATACGAAGCCATTCGGCAGGAACTTCCTCATGTAAAATTGGTGCAAGTTATTCATGTGATTGATGAGAATTCGGTCAAAGAAGCCATTGAAATATCGGCATTTGTCGATGCTATTTTGTTGGATAGTGGTAACCCAAATTTATCCGTTAAAGAATTGGGAGGAACAGGAAGAACGCACAACTGGGAACTAAGTACAGAAATCCGAAAAGCCATCTCGATTCCTTTATTTCTTGCTGGCGGTATCAACAAGGATAATGTAAAACAAGCCATTGAAATGGTTCAACCCTTCGGAATTGATTTATGTAGCAGTGTCCGAACAGATGGAAAACTTGACCCTAATAAGCTAAAAGCCTTTTTTAACGCTATGGAAGCATAAGTTTTGTTGTGCCTTCACTAGACAATATTTTTCAATCGGCATAAAATAGAGGACACGCTCCAAACGAAGCGTGTCCTCTATTTTTTATAACAAAGCGATTTGTGCTGCTGAAAGACCTGTTATCTCCATGATAAATACCATATCCATTCCTGAATCTTTTAGCTTTTTCGCTATCGCTAACTGGCTTTTTAATTGACCTTCTTCTAAGCCCTCTTGTTTTCCTGCTATCAATCCCTCTAGTTTTCCTGCTATCAGTCCCTCCAGTTTTCCTTCATCAAAAGCGGTATCAATCACCCCTTTTAAATCTCGATATACTTTCAAGCTATCCTCATAATCCCGTCTTTCTGATTCGGTGTAATTTGAAATTTCAGCTTTCTCAAAAGCCTGTTCAAAAACATCATCTTTAAAAATGGATGGGATGTCTTGGAAGTCCTCCAAATACTGGATAAAATAGAGCCATTTATCCAAACGTGTTACTAATTCGCCTTCTGATTTGGTAAAATGAGGCATTTCTAAATAGACAAATGTTAACTTATCGTAGAAAAGTTGATTATGCTGATCTTTTAATTGAACCGTATGTAACACCTCTCCTTTAGTCGTTTTTTTAGCTTCATCAAAGGTGAAATCTAAAATTCCTACACAATAAACAGCCTTTAACTGATAATTCCAGTTACCTGTCTCCGCTTGCTCTTGAATCGGAAAAGTTGAATAGTAAACGGTTCTATCTTTAAAATAATTCTGTTTTGCTTTCTGCAATTCTACAATTATTTTTTCTCCATTATTATTCTCACAGTAAATATCATAAATTGCTTTACGGTCAAGTTTTGCATTGCCTAACTTCTCTTTATCCTTAAAAGTTAAATCCACAATATTCGTCTCGGGCAATAGACTCCTCAAGAAGTCGATAAGCATTGGCTTACTGGCTTCTTCTCCAAATATCTTCTTAAATCCAAAATCCGTAAAAGGATTTACATATCTTGCCTTCATTTTTTATTTAATAACCTCTTTAAAAGGTAGTCTCTTGTATAGAAAAACTATTTACCATTGAAAATCAACACATTAAATATAGCAACTAGACTTTGCTTAATTGCTAACTCTCCCTGACTTTCAATAATCAAAATTAAGAAATTATTGAAAGATATACACCCATTTTATAGGTTAGATTCTTAAAATCTACCAATTCTACTATTTTTGTATCATCGAGCTATCGTTAAAGAAACAGGATAAACGCCACCAAGAATTCATCTGATTTTGAGCATTTTGCAAAAAGTTTAAAATCCAAAAAACATCCGATGAAAAAATTTATCCTATCTCTTCTATGTTGTTCTTCGCTCACGTTTTGTATGGCTCAGTCAACCAACAAAGTACTGAATCTATTTCCGAAAGGAACGATTTTGAAAGCGAACATTCCGTATGCTAAAGATACCCTTCAAAAGCATTTGTTAGATGTGTATTTACCTGCCAATGCTCAAAAACCTATTCCTTTAGTGATATGGATACATGGGGGGGCATGGATGCTGAATGATAAGTATGCCGATATGAATTATATGAAAAACACGCTTTCGGAGATGGTTTCTAATGGTTTTGCGGTGGCATCCGTCGATTATCGCCATAGCACACAAGCGGTTTTTCCTGCACAAATTCAAGACTTAAATCAGGCTATTGAATTCATTTATCAACATGCTAAGGAATGGGGAATTGACCAAAATCAGTTTGTCTTGATGGGCTTTTCAGCGGGTGGACATTTAGCTTCTTTGTTGGCTCTTTCTCACAATAATCACATACCATCGTTTGTCGCTCCTAACCAAACCGTTCACTTCCGCATTAAAGGAGTAGTAGATTTTTATGGCCCCGCTGAGTTAAGCGGTATGATAAAACGATACGACGAAGATGATGCGAATAACTCAATCACTCGCCTCCTTGGAGCATCTCCTCTAACAAGACCAGACCTAGCCAAAATAGCAAGTCCTGTGACCTACGTCGATAAAAATGACCCTCCATTTCTAATTATTAATGGCGAAAAAGACGAATCTGTTCCCTATACACAATCGAAATTATTGGGTGCTTGGTTAGCCTTATCGGGTGTACCGCAAGAAGTAATTATTGTAAAAGATGCCCCTCATTATGGCGAAATGTTTGATGTTGAAGGTATTAGAAGGAAGATAATAGCCTTTTTGAAAAGATAGGCTCAATGGGTTTTAACCCGCTTTTTGTTAAATTGAGTAGATTCTCTCTAAGTTCGTTTTAACCCGTTGATTGATTCACTAATTTCAACGGGTTAAAACCCATTGACCCCAAAAAATCAGTATATTTGTTTACATTCCGCCCATAAATTGAGTTCGTATGTTATCTCGAATATACTTTTTCTTATTCATATTTATATCATCGCTTTTTTACACCGCTAAGGGTCAAAATGCGTCGATTCTCTTTGAAAAAATATCAAATAAAGAGGGCTTACCTGCCAATCAGGTCAATTTTATGACCCAAGATGCTCAGGGTTATTTGTGGATTGCCTTCAAGCAACAAATTGCTCGCTATGATGGCTATCATTTTGTAAGATTTCCCAATCCAGAAGTTATTACGGGCTTACAAGCAGACAAAAAAGGGAAGGTTTGGTTTTCGACCATTCGAGGGATTTTTTCCATTGACGAAAAAAAACTCACGACCCAACATCACCTCAAATCAAATCTCTTCGATGCGAATTCTGATAATGATCACTTTGAGAATTTATACATCGACCAGCGGGGTTTTATCTGGATGAATGACTTCGCAAACATTAAATATTTCAATCCACAATCGGGCAGAATTCGTTCTTTTTCCCTAAAGAACCCCCAAGCCTTTAACCGTTTTGGTTGTCATTATCAAGAAGATAATAGCGGAATGCTTTGGATTGCCAACAATGCAGGTTTACAACGATTTAACCCAAAAACAAACCAACTAGAACAATGGATTCTTAACCAACGTTTTACAAGTTGTTGTTTAAAAAATACCAACGAACTATTATTATTGGATGAAACGGGCATAATTAGCAGTTTTGATTTAAGTACGAAAAAAAGCTCAACTATAACTTCCTTCCCTACCGACAATTCAACGCCTTCGATGTTACATACTTGTCCAGAAAAAGACCTCTTTTGGATTGGCTCTGAACGTTCAATGTACCTATTTTCAAGTAAAACAAAGCAATTTCAAGCACTTGATAACCTAGCAGAAGAAGGTTATGCCTATAATTTGCTTTACGAAGACCAGAAGCATCAGATTTTCTGGATTGCCACTTCGTCTGGTTTATTAAAATATAATCACAAAAACTCGCAGTTGCTCCAGCACATTAGTTTACCTAAAAAATTGGTCTCTTTTCCCGTAACAGTTACGTGTTTTGAAGAAGAAAATCCCGATAATTATTGGCTTGGGCTTTCGCATAGTGGTGTATTGCATTGGCAACGAAGCACGCAGCAATTTGAAGCATATCCAGTTCCGAGCGACGAACGAATTATTCAGTTATTGCGTATTCCTACGGGTTCACTGTTGGCTTGCACTCCTTCGCAAATTTTTGAACTCAAAAATGGAAGTAAGCAGTGGACTGTCTATCGAAAATCGCTTTACAGCCTCCTCCATATCCGCCTCGACAAACAAAATCGCCTTTGGTGTTTGGCTGAAAATGGCCCGATAGAAGTCTTCGATTTTTTAACAAAAAAAGCGTTAAATCCATGGAAAAAACTGCCTTATCCTACCTTCTTTAGCCAAAATATTTTTCAGTATAGCCAAGAAGGAGCAGATGGGAAAATCTGGTTGGCGGCATGGTTTCCAAAAGGCTTTGGGATTTGCTATTTCGACAATCAAAAAAAGGAGTTTATTTTAGCCGAAAATCAGAACGTACATACAGACTTTGTGAGTGACTATTTTCTCAGTATCTGTCCGCTACCTCCCAACAACATCGCCTTTTCAGGTTTTGGCGGAGTGAATTGTTTGAATACGAAAACAGGAAAACTCACACATTCCTTATCTTCCACTAAACTAGAATTATTAGGGGGCGAGTGTAAACACATTCGTGCTGATAAACAAGGTAATATGTGGCTCGGAACGTCGAATGGTTTATGTTGGATAGACCCACAAAATCATGCTTCTAGCTTTACAGAAGCCGATGGATTAAGCGATAATAACAACACGAATGGTTTTTTGATTAACGCTGAAAATGAGTTATTTACTGGCTATGTGAATAAATTCAACCTACTTAATATCAATCAATTACACAAGAAAAATAAAATCAAAACACTGGTCTTATCTGGACTAAGTATCTTGGGGGATAGCTCAAAAGTTGACATAGAAAAGCCCCTTATTTTTGAAGCTACTCAAAATAACCTAAGTTTTCAAGTGAGTCCGCTTAACTATCAACCTGCTAGTCAAAACCACATTCGCTTTCGCTTAAAAGGGGTACAAAACGCATGGATTGACAATGGTATTCTGGAAAGTATTACCTTTTCCAACCTTCCTCCCAACAGCTATATATTAGAAGTATCACTCGGCGATGGCATTGGAAATTGGTCTAAAACAAGTCTTGAAATACCGTTTGAAATCACTCCCCATTTTTACCAAACAGCCCTATTTAAGTTACTAATTTTCATAGCGATTGGTCTCTTATTTTATGGCTTTTATCAATATCGAATTCGACAAATAAAAGCCATTTATGCCGTAAGAAATCGCATCTCTGCCGATTTACACGACGAAGTTGGAACAACCATTAGCGGTATCAGTATTGTTAGTAATATCTTGAAACAACGCTTAGAAGACAATTCCGAAAACAGCAATTTTGTAGAACGAATCACCGAGGATGCACGCAAAATTTCAGAAGCGATTGACGACATCGTTTGGAGTATCAAACCGCAAAATGATAGCTTAACCAATATTTTAGCCCGAATGACTCGCTATGCCTGCGAATTACTCGAAACAAAAAACATTGCCTATCGGATGAATATGCCCAGCGAACACGCTGAAAAAAATATTCCAATGGAAAAACGTCATGACTTATACCTTATTTTTAAAGAACTAGTCAATAACATTGCCAAACACAGCGAATGTTCTGAAGCCAGCATTTCGGTAGAAACCTCCTCCAAACTACTAAAAATGACGATTGAAGATAATGGTAAAGGCTTCGATATTAAGCAAAAAACACACCGAAATGGGCTAGGAAACATCCGTGAACGAGTACAAAAACTAAATGGGAACTGCGAAATAGAAAGTTTTATCGGAAAAGGAACAAAAATTTTCATTCAGATTCCAATTTAAGAAAAGACTCATCACACTTAAATGTTATTGTGTCTGTACAATAAAATTGCCTATTTCGTACAAAGATTCAAGCCATGACAAAAATCAGTATATACGAAGACAACACACGCCTCAGCGACCTCCTAGTAATGATGCTCGAAAACGCCCAAGATTTTGACGTTACAGGAACACATACCAATTGTGCCAATGCTATTCGAGAAGTAAAAATAGAAGAACCAGAAGTCATCATTATGGACATTGATATGCCAGAAGTAGATGGAATGGAGGGTGTTCTGCAAATTAAAAGTCAGTTTCCACACGTAAAAATCATTATGCACACCGTTTTTGACGACGACGAACGCCTTTTTGAATGCCTCAAACGAGGAGCTGACGGTTATTTACTCAAAAAAGACTCTGCCCTTATGCTTATCAATGCCATCAACGATGTACTCAATGGTGGAGCCCCAATGTCGCCTGGCATTGCTCGCAAGGTGTTACGAAGTTTTATCCAGCCCGTTACCAAAATAGAATATAAACTAACCGAACGTGAAAAAGAGATTTTAGAGCAATTGACCCGTGGCAATTCCTACAAAATGATTGCCGATGAATGCGACATTTCTATTGAAACGGTTCGACGACACCTACAAAATATCTATCATAAACTCCAAGTACAGTCTGCTCCAGCAGCCGTAGCCAAAGCCATTCGA
>JARXAV010000290.1 GCA_029865665.1 Flectobacillus sp.
GAACCAACCTTTGAGTTTTGCCAAAACAATATTAGCCCTATTGGGGTACCAACAGAAACAGGAGTATCCTACCGTTGGAACACAGGGGCAACCACATCTAGCATCTTACCTGACCGCTCGGGGACTTACAAATTAAGTGCAACAAATGGTAATTGCTCGGTAGATACCGTTGTGCGAGTAACGCTTATTAATAGCCCGAATATTACATTAAAACCCGAAACGACCATTTGTCTAGCCGATTTATCACCTGCTTTTATAACGCTTTTTCCTCGTGTTAGTGGCAATACACAGAGTTATAAATGGCTTTGGTTGCCTGATAATAGCAAGACGCAAAGTATTAATGTTTCTACCATTGGGACTTACTCGGTAATAGCCACCAACGGAGCAGGATGCTCTTCTGTTGCTAGTACCAAACTAACGGATTACTGTCGCCCAAGTGTGCTTGTCCCTACGATTTTCACCCCTAATAAGGATGGGGTAAATGATAAGTTAGAAATTTTCACTGAATACATTTCTTCCACTAATTTTCAATTCATTGTGTATAATCGCTGGGGAGAGGTCGTATTTTCGACGAGAGATAAAACTGAATTTTGGGATGGTAAAATCAATGGAATCTTAGCACCACCCAACAGTTATGCTTGGATAATAAGCTATAAGCCTGAATATCCAGACAATTCAAACAATATAAAAGTTACCAAAGGGGCTGTTACCGTTTCATGGTAAACTAAAAACCCGTAAACAACTGTCGTCTGTTTACGGGTTTTTTATTGACATTTATATCTTAGAAACTAATTGGTAATACATAATAAGAAGCGACATTTATTTGATGTATTTGAGCAGGAATCCACTTATTCATCTTCTTGACAACGTTAACTGCCTCGGTTGCTAACTGTGGATCCGCACCACTTGCCAATACATGAATATTATTAATTTCACCTGTTCTATCTACTAAAAAACGAACCAACACTACTTCACCCTCTGAGCCTTTGGGCTTCACTAAATGCTGTTTTAGAAAGCGTTTTAATTCGGTAGATTTCAAAGAAAAGGTTGCTTGTACTTCAACATCTTTGTAAATGGCATCCGCATCAACAATCATGTTTTTGAATCGATCCGCTTTCCCTTTATCAAGCTCTTCCAAGAAGTCAGCTTTTTGAGGAATTTCGATAATACTTGCAATAAGTTCTTTATCGTGAGAATTTAAATGAAATGGAGCAATAGCACTCTTTTGTGCCATAGAAGCTTGAGCCAATAGTAGTAAAAGGCCCAAGTTGATAAATTTGTGCATTTTTTTAATGATTAAGTTTCATGTTAGATTCGGTAAACTAACCACTTAGGAGCATGAAACATGATTGAACAAGAGGAACTTCCTTTTATTCGACACGATGGCGGATTCGTCAAAGCAAAAAAGTTCTAGTAAAGATTAGCTACTAGTTAGCGGACCTAGTGCAATGCTTATTGTAGCAAAAATTATGCCAACTAAGTGATTTCTATACAAATGTAATTATTTATAGAATAAATATCAAAATAATAATTTTATATTTTTACATAAGTACGTATAAAGCTTTATTCACTTCTATCTTTCCATTAAATACCGAACTTAACTTATTGTTTTAAAGCTATTTACAATAATAAGCATACTACTAATGTCTTGTAACTTAACCATCATACACTAGATGAATAGAGCAGTATTTTTACAAAATCATGCTAAAAATAAAGGGTATGACCAATTAAAAATTGACCATACCCTTTATTTTTAAATTAATACTTCTGTTATTAGTCTAGAAACCAGCCTAATACTGTTGATACAACCGAAATCCCAAAGCTAAATAACAACGGTGGAACAAAGCCCGTTACCGTAAACCCTGGTACAAAATGTGCAACCACATACACGAATATGATGTTGATTACTAGGGAAAACAACCCTAAGGTCATCAACGTAATTGGGAAGCTCAATAGCTTTACAACAGGCTTTATAAAGGTATTCACAAAACCCATAGCCAAAGCAACTAACAGTGAAGTCTGAAAAGTATCGACTTTTATCCCTGTTAGGTATCTAGCCCCAAACATGATGGCTACGGCAAGAAGTAAGTATTTAATAATGAAGTTCATAAGAAATATTATTTAGCGTTTCTTGCACGAAGTACGTCAATGATTTCATCAAAGTCAATACCTCGTTGTTCTAATAAAACTAAATAGTGGAAAAGTAAATCCGAAGCTTCCTCTTTAAACAAGGTATCGTTTGAATCCATTGCTTCAATTACTAACTCAACAGCTTCCTCTCCTACTTTCTGAGCAATCTTGTTCGTTCCTTTTTTGAAAAGGCTAGATGTATAAGACTTATCTGTAGGGTTATTCTTGCGGCTACGAATAACCGCTTTTAAGTGGTTTAACCAACCTGCTTGTCCTGGGTCGTTGGTTTCTTGCCAACACGTATCTGTTCCTGTATGACACGTTGGGCCAGCAGGATTTACTTTAATCAAAAGAGCGTCTTGATCACAATCCAACAAAATTTCTACTACGTGTAAAAAGTTATTAGACGTTTCGCCTTTTGTCCACAAACGTTCCTTAGAACGGCTATAAAACGTGACAACTCCCTCTGCCTGCGTTTTTGTTAACGCTTCTTGATTCATATATCCAAGCATTAAAACTTTGTCTGTTTTGGCATCTTGGATGATGGCTGGTACTAAACCGCCTTGTTTTTCAAAATCTATGTTCATTGTTGTATTTGCTATCAGGTTTTCTAAATTCATTGACGAGCATTAAAGTCGTATCGAAATACCTTCTGCTTTTAAGTATGTTTTTAAATCGATAATATCAATTTCTTTAAAGTGGAAAATACTAGCAGCAAGTCCAGCATCGGCTTTTCCTGTGGTAAATACCTCTTTAAAATGTTCCATCGTTCCAGCACCACCCGAAGCAATAATCGGGATAGACGAGTTGGTTGAGATGAGCGAAGTAAGTTCGTTGGCAAAACCTGCTTTTGTGCCGTCGGTATCCATCGAAGTTAACAAAATTTCACCAGCCCCTCTGTCTTCTACTTCTTTTGCCCACTGAATCGTACGCAATTCGGTAGGTTTACGGCCGCCATGTGTGTGTACAATGTGTTCAGAAATACCTTTATCAGTTGGTACAAAACGGGTATCAATTGCTACAATAATACACTGAGAACCAAACTGTAAAGCCAATTCATTAATCAATTCTGGACGACGAACCGCAGACGAATTAATCGACACTTTGTCTGCCCCTGCATTCAATAAAGCAGAGACATCCTCTATTGAAGAAATACCTCCGCCAACGGTAAAAGGGATATTGACATGACGAGCCACATTTCTGACCAAGTCAATCAAGGTTTTACGGTTATCAACGGTGGCGGTAATGTCTAAAAACACCAATTCATCAGCTCCTTGTTCGGCGTAAATTGCCCCTAGTTCAACAGGGTCTCCAGCATCTCGTAAATTGACGAAGTTCGTTCCTTTTACGGTACGTCCGTCTTTTATATCTAAGCAGGGAATAATTCTTTTCGTAAGCATCGTTTTAATTTTATAAGAAAATAATTTCTCAGCATCATCAACATTTCTTTTCTCTATGAAACTCGGTGAAATAGCTGTAACGCAGAGTTGCACGGAGAACCTCGGAGGTACACAGAGGAAAAATACGCTCTGTGATACTTTGTGAATCTTGGTGAAACTCTGTGAAATAGTTTCTACCACTTATCCTATCGGTGCAATTCTGCCAATTGTTTTAGCGTTACACGACCTTCGTAAATAGCTTTTCCGACAATTACGCCAAAAATATTCATTTCGTTCAACTTCACAATATCGTCAAAAGTTGCTACCCCTCCACTCGCTATGATATGCAAATCAGGATATTGATCTTGTAGGTTTTGGTACAAATCAAAACTTGGGCCTTGTAATAAACCGTCTTTTGCCACGTCCGTTGAAATGGTATATTTTGCTCCTTTTTTGATATACTCACCCACAAATTCATAAACAGATTTCTCGGTTGCTTCTTCCCAACCTGAAATTGCAATTTTTTCATCACGGGCATCAGCACCTAAAATGATTTTTTCACCACCATAACTTTGTAACCAACTTTCAAAAAGCTCAGGATTTTTAACCGCTACGCTTCCGCCTGTTACTTGTTTTGCACCGTAGTCAAAAGCTAATTGAATCATTTCGTCCGACTGCACACCGCCACCAAAATCAATGTGTAATTTCGTTTTAGAAGCAAGGGTTTCCAATACTTTGTGGTTGATAATACGCTTTTGCTTTGCCCCGTCTAAATCTACTAAATGAAGACGAGTTATTCCTGCATCTTCAAACGATTGAGCTACTTCAAGTGGGTTTTCGTTGTAGGTTTTTTGTTGAGCGTAATCTCCCTGTGTTAAGCGGACACACTTACCGCCGATAATGTCTATTGCTGGAATTATTTGTATCATATTTGTATGGCTCTTTGTTCTGTTAGAACTAAGAGTGAGCGTTTTTTTTAATATTGGTTAAATTACGAATGACGCTATTTAAACTTTCTAAAAGATCTATTCTTTGATTAATTCTTAGCCTTACTTTTTGTCTTGATACAAAAAGTAACCGCAGCGGCGGACCGTAAAAAAATCAAGAATATATAAACTCGCTGCGCTCAAACAGAATATATTCATTGCTTACGCCAGCTATCAGTTCTACGAAAGTTTAAACAGGTTAAATGTAACGAGTTAAAACTCGTTGTCCCCTAGTACTACAATTTCAAGAAGTTTTCGATAATCACTTGTCCTTCTTTACCACTAATTTCGGTATGAAATTGAGCTGCATGAAAATTGTCTTTTTGTAACATGGCCGAAAAAGGCTGTACATAGTCGCATTTAGCAACTGTATATTGACTCAATTCAGCATAAAAACTATGCACAAAGTACATATAGGCACTCTCGCTAAGACCTGCTGTTAAAGGACTTGTCAGGTCGAAGATATTATTCCAGCCTACATGTGGCACTTTGAAATTACTTGAATCAAAGCGTTTTACATCAATGTCAAAAATACCCATGCAATCGGTATTGTTTTCTTCCGAATGACGGCACATCAATTGCATTCCGACACACGTTCCTAAAACGGGTTGTGTCAACGAAGGAATTACTTTGTCCAATCCTTTTTCTCGTAAGTAGCTCATGGCAGTACTGGCTTCACCTACTCCAGGGAAAATCACTTTGTCTGCCGAACGAATTTCAGCTTCGTCGTCTGTCCAAAGGTAATTTACCCCAATACGGTCAAGGGCATACATAACCGACTGAACATTTCCTGCATTGTACTTAATAATTACTGTTTTCATACGAAACGATGGTACTCCGATTATAAAAAAAGCCCGACTCTTCACAGGAATCAGGCTTATCTATTTGTTGAATGTTTGAGTCTTCTAACATTGGCACAATACTCATTAGCCTTCCTTGTTTAGGAAAAATGCAAATGATGGTGATGTGTGATTGTGCTGTTCATGGTGCAAAGGTAGAAAGACTATGAGTAAAGATGAAACAAAAATGAAAAAGATTACAAAAGCGGCTCTTTTATGGCCATATTAGCACATCTTTTTCTCTTTCTTTCGGAGTTACAAGTAGTTGAGTAATTTTTCCATTCGTAACAGTTGCTTCAATCGTTGTTTGGTAAGGAGCATTTAATTTAAAACGAGCATTCCAATTTTTAGGGAAGGCAGGTAATAAATAAATTTTCTTCCCATCCACTTGCATTAACATTTCTTGAAGTCCAATCATGGCACTTCCACCCCAATTATGATCAGGAGTCCAGTCGAAACCTGGCCCCCAAAACGT
>JARXAV010000305.1 GCA_029865665.1 Flectobacillus sp.
CGGGTGCTGGCGGTCTGTGGCAGTTCATGCCTAAAACCGCTCGTATTGATTTTGGTTTACGCATTGATGAATACATAGATGAACGCTTTGACCCCGAAAGAGCCACAGAGGCAGCTTGTCGTTATATGCGTCAGTTATATAATATTTTTGGTGATTGGCATTTGGTTTTGGCAGCTTATAATACAGGGCCTGGCAATGTAAGAAGAGCTATTCGTAAATGTAATGGTGGTCAAACTTTTTGGGATATTTATAACTGTTTACCCAAAGAGACTCGTAGTTATGTACCTCAATATATTGGGATGTTATACATGATTAATCACGCAGATTCTCATGATATTTATGCCGAAAATATTGAGCAAGCCATTCCGCATGATACGATTCATGTAAACTCATTTTTGGATTTAGATAAGTTTGCAAGTTTGAGTAATATGAGTTTAGAAAGTATTCAGAAACTGAATCCACATATTTTAACGCATATTCTCCCAGGTCATACTCGTAATTTTTCGTTACGATTACCTAAGAATGAAATGGTATTCTTCAAGGCAAATCGTGGGTCAATTATGGATTCCGCTACAAAAATGCCGTCATTTATCATAGAACACCAAATGACGGAGGTACAAGTAGCAAGTGTTGCTCCTTCGACGCAGAATGATACCAATAAGACCATCGTGCTAAATAACCCTGTGTTAGAATCGAAGCCAAAAGCGGAGGAAGAAGAGGTTGTTGAGGACGATATGGAAGATGTTGTAATTCGTAAGAAACCGAAGAAAAAGTATTATATCGTACGTCGCTCTGATAATTTAAGTGATATTGCTGATAAATTTAAGGTGGATGTCTTCGACATTAAAGTTTGGAATCATTTACGTAAATCGACGATTGTTCCAGGTCAAAAACTCCTTATTTTAAAAGAAGCGGCTGTAACAAGCACGGTTAAGTACGCTGATTCAAGACGAAGAGATAAAGAAGCAGTTCGTAAAGGAAGAATTCGTTTCCATAAAGTTGAATCGGGTGATACACTTTGGAATATTTCACAACGTTATGGAGGCGTTTCGGTAGATAAACTGAAAAAATTAAATGGTATCAAAGGAAATGTAGTAAGACCTGGTACTAAATTAAGGGTTTCATAAGTAAGAGATTAAATACATAAAGAGTTCGCATGATGCTGAGTTATGCGAACTTTTTTTTACCTAAATATTTTAGATACGATGATTGCTTATATTGAAGGCAAGTTAGCCCATAAAGACCCCGCTTATGTGATTATTGACGTACATGGAGTAGGTTACGAAATAAAGATTTCATTGCAAACTTATTCGGCATTGCAAGACGGAAGCGAAAAATGCAAATTATTCACCTATTTAAGTATCCGTGAAGACGCACATGTCTTATTTGGTTTTAAGGATTTAGACGAAAAATCCTTATTTTTGGACTTACTTAGTGTTTCTGGAATTGGAGCCAATACCGCTTTAGTAATGTTATCGTCTATGTCCTCGGGCGAGATTCGTACGGCTCTTGTGAATGAAGACGTAAAGACGATTCAAAGTATCAAAGGAATTGGTGCAAAAACTGCTCAACGTGCCATCATCGAATTGAAGGATAAGTTAAAGAAAGAACAAATGCTTGGCTCAAGTGTGGGAAGTTCGACGACCACTACGTTTGCGGCATCAGGTAGTTCAAAAGTAAAAGCTGAAGCACTTGCTGCCTTGGTAACGTTGGGTATCCCGAAAAATGTTGCAGAAAAGAGTATTGAGGCTATTTTGAAAAAAGAAGGAGACGATTTAACCGTTGAGCAACTGATTAAATTAGCATTGCGTTAATTGGCTAATAGATTTGGTACATATTTTGAACTGAACTAAGAAATTATAAGCTTGTAAGAAATATAAATACGGTTTTTATCGTTCTGATATACAGTAATCAATACATAAAGCCGCATATAAGTTTAACAAATCACCTCTGCTAGGTAAGCATTTGAGCGTTTTGATGACCTCCTAAAATTATTTTTAGTGTCCGTCAAATGTGTTACTTACTTTATCAATTACACTGTGCAACGAAATAAGTTTTACATACTTTCAGGGAGTTTAGTATTATCGGTTTTTGCCTCGCTTGCGTGGGTATTGCCTACTCGTATGGATACGATGGTGGGCAATTGGAACTCTTTTGCAAGCAGTGAGGAAATGGCCGTAGAAAACGACACACTCAAAAAATCGGGTCGTCGTCCTCGCTTCAAAATTAAAGACAGAACCTCCACTCGTTTTTCGTCGAAGCATGCAAACTCTCCTTTCGTTTTAAAAGACCCAAAAGGAATTTCAACCGAATTTCGCTTAGATTCGGCTGGGAAAATAGCTGTTTACGAACAGTTTAAGGATAATCCTGAATTGGGAGATTATCGTCCTGCGGAAGAACTTTCCTTTAAGGATTATCAGAAAATACAACAGCAAAAATTTTTACGAGATTATTGGCGTAAATACTCCGCTTCTTTGGACGGTAAAGACGATACCAAAGGGAGAGGTTTACTACCCAAAATTGAATTACCTCCGTCGATTGACCGTATTTTTGGTGGGTCACAGGTAGAGTTTAAACCCAATGGAAATATCCTGTTGGACGTGGGTTATTTGTATCAATTCTATGATAATCCCCTAACCCCTGTTAATTTAAGAGGAACAGGAAACTTGAATTTTCAAGAACAAGCACAAATTAACTTTCAAGGAAAAATTGGCGATAAGCTAAACTTAAATACCAATTTTGACACGAAGGCCAGTTTCAATTTCCAAAATCAATTAAAACTGGCTTGGCGTTCGAATGAAGAAGACATTCTTCAAAACGTGGAAGCTGGAAATACTTCATGGACACTCAATAGTCAGTTGATTCCTGGGGTACAAAACCTCTTTGGTTTGAAAACCCTGATGCGTTTTGGCAAAATGGACGTAACCTTTGTTGCTGCCCAACAGCGTTCTAAGCAGGATTGTATTACGCTTAGAGGTGGGTCACAAGGGAAATCCTTTGAAATTCGAGCGGACAGCTACGACGAAAATAGAAACTTTTTCCTCTCTACCTTCTTTAGAGATAATTACGAACGCTCGCTGAAAAGTCTTCCCGCAATTACTTCGGGAGTTACAATTACTCGTTTAGAGGTTTATGTAACCAACAGAACAAATAATACAGAAACCCTTCGGAATTTAGTGGCTTTCTCGGACTTAGGAGAAGCAAAACCATATAATACTAGCGTAACTACTACCTCTGGAAGTAGTGCTGGGGCTTCCGTAGATAATAAAAATAACTCGTTATATACTAAGTATTTAGCTGACCCAACTTCCTCTACTGCACTGGCTCTCCGTCAGGCAGATACAACCAATGCGATTTTAGCAAAAGATAATTTAAGTAAGGGTACAGACTACGAAATTTTACGTGGTGCAAAACGCTTGACTGACAGAGAGTACCGTTTTCATCCAGAATTGGGCTATATTTCCCTAGTTACACCGTTGCGAAATGACGAGGTGTTAGCTGTTTCTTATGAATATACCTTAAATGGAAAGCCGCATCAGGTAGGGGAGTTGACAGAAAATTACCAGAGTCGGAAAGATGATGAAGTCATTATCATGAAGTTGTTGAAGTCATCAACCATTCGGAACAACTTACAACATCCGATGTGGAACTTGATGATGAAAAACGTGTACTCACTCAATGCTCAACAAATCAATAAATTGGGCTTTCAGTTACGGGTAATTTATAAGGATGACCAAACAGGGATTGATAACCCTAACTTGCAAGATGGCCCTCTGAAAGATACTCCTTTGGTAAAAGTTTTCGGTTTAGATAAACTCAATACCAATGGCGACCAAGTAATAGAAAATGGGATAGAAGGCGACGGTAACTTTGACTATGTAGAAGGGGTGACGATTGATAGTAAAAACGGGCGAGTAATTTTTCCTGTTTTAGAACCTTTTGGTAGTTTCTTGAAAAATAAAATTTCAAGCGATGTAGAAGCTACAAATAAGTATGTTTTTGACCAGTTGTATCGCTTAACACTTACCGATGCACAGCAACTTCAAGGTAAAAATAAGTTTTTCTTAAAAGGAAGTTATCAATCCGCAGGCGGAGGTGAAGTTAATTTACCTTTTGGCGTAGATGGAAAATCCGTTCAGGTGACGGCTGGTGGTGTACCCTTAACTGCTGGTATTGACTATATCGTAGAAGCGGAGCTTGGTAAAGTGCGTATCTTGAATGCAGGGGTTTCTAATTCAAGTCGAGAAATCAAAGTGTGTTATGAAAAACCAGACTTGTTTAATAACCAAACTCGGAACTTATTCGGAACACACATTGATTATATTTTAGGAAATGATTTTAGAGTAGGTGGTACATTCCAACATTTAACAGAAAGTCCTCCAGGATTTTTGAGAAGAGTTCAAATTGGTAGCGAACCTGTCAATAATACCGTTTTTGGGGTAGATGCTTCTATTCAGCGTAAGTCTAAATTCTTAACTAGAATGCTGGATGCCTTACCGCTGATTTCTACAAAAGAAACGTCTGCAATAGATTTTCAGGGAGAATATGCTACCATTATTCCTGCTGTAAATAGTACGGTGCAAGACAACTCATTTATTGATGATTTTGAAGCAGCTCGAAATATCTTTAGCTTAAACAATCAGAGTACCGCTTGGAAAATTGGGGCAGTTCCTAACCAGTTTAGAGGAGCATTGACAGAGTCTCAAGAAGTTAATTTCAAAAGAGCAAAAATCTCTGCCTATACTGCCGACTTCAGTTTATACGGAAGTAGTAGTTTTTCGGTAAATGTGCCGGGGATTAATGCTGCCGAAACTAATAACTATGCCTATGAGCGTTCGGTTGCCTCGCAAGCATTATTTCCGAACCGTGCGCAAGCCAATAATATTACAGGTTTACCAATCGGTATTTTTGACGTTGCTTACTTCCCATCTGAAAGAGGGATGTATAACTTCAATACCGACTTAGATAGCAAAGGACGTTTGCCAAATCCAAGAGCTAACTTCGGTGCGATTACTCGTTCCTTAACTTCGGATACCGATTTGGATAATGCCAACATTGAAACCTTAGAGTTTTGGGTAATGAACCCCTTTGTGGATGGTGATGCGGGTGTTGTTCGTGCTACAGGAAACAGAGATCAAGACAGAGCTAATGCCGAAATTCGTAACCGTGTTGGAGGAAAATTTGTCATCAACTTAGGCGATATTTCAGAGGACGTGATTCCTGATGGGCGTTATAACTTTGAGAACGGCATTCCAGTTGGGGAAAAAGTATTGGTTTCTGCCAATGGAAAAGTCCGTAATGTGGAAGAAACAACATGGGGTTTAGCTCCTACTCGTCAGTTTGTGACGAATGCTTTTGACTTAGAAAATGGTCGTGAAGCTCAAGACGTTGGTTTGGATGGTTTACCAAACAATGCCACAGCGACCGATACCTATTTTAATGAAAAAACTAAATTTGGTGATTATTTGACCAGCATTCGTCAAAAAGTGACGGATAGAGACGCTCTATCTACCATTGAAAATGACCCAGCAGGAGATGATTTTGTTCACTACTTAAATAGTAAATACGACAATACCTCAAGTATTATTTTACGTTATAAAGACTACATGGGGATGGAAAATAACTCGCCATCCACTGCTACTACAGGTACATCTGGTTATACAGAGGCAAGCAATCAGCAACCCGACAGAGAGGATTTGAACAATGATAATACCATTAACGACACGGATGCCTACTACGAATATGAGTTGGACATGAAGAAGGAGAAAATGGCTATCGGGCAAAACTTCATTGTAGATAAGGTTACCGAAAATGGTGTCGATTGGTTCTTGGTTCGAATTCCTGTTAAAAATTATTCTAAAAGAGTAGGTAATATTAACGGATTTAAGTCGATGCGTTTTATCCGTATGTATATGACCGAGTGGGAAGCTCCTGTGGTAATGCGTATGGCTGCTTTGCAATTGTCAGGTTACAACTATCGTAAATACACAGGCGATTTGAGTCCAAGAGGGTTGGCCGAAACGCCAGAACCTTACGATGCAAACTTTAAGTTAACCACCGTAAGTATCGAAGAAAATGGCCCTTCTACAACGAAGGGAGATAACATCGTTCCTTATGTTGTGCCACCAGGGTTTACTCGTGATAGAGACGTGACGACTATCAACAATATCGCTTTAAATGAGCAATCAATGAGTTTGTCGGTAGATGGACTTCGTGATGGAGATGCCCGTGCAGTATTTAAAAATACGATGTTTGACTTTATCAATTACAAGAACTTGCGAATGTTCTTCCATACTCACAGTCAGACAAACGAGACTGCCACAATGGATGGTAAAGTGACAGGCTTTATTCGTATTGGTACAGACCAAGTGGATAACTATTATGAAATTGAAACAAAGGGCTTAAAAGCTACAAGCCCAAGTGCTTCATTAACATCGAGAGCTAGTACGGAGTCGCCCGATGCGGCTACGGAAGTATGGCCTGCCGAAAATGAAATTAATATTCCGTTTGACCGATTAAGAGATGTTAAACGAGAAAGAGATAGAGAAAACAAAAGCTTGACCGTTCCATATAAAATGGAAGTGGAAGGGAATAATGGGCTGAAATATACAGTTAGAGTAGTAGGACGACCAGATTTAAGTGCTGTCATGTCCATTATGATTGGGGTTCGCAATCCGAATGATTTACCCAATGATGATCATCAACCAAAAACATTTACGGTTTGGGTAGATGAACTAAGAGCTTCTGGTTTTGACCAAACTTCTGGTAGTGCAGGAGTGGCAAAATTAGGATTGAAGTTAGCAGACTTTGCAAACGTAACGATGAATGGCTCGTTCAAGACGTATGGTTTTGGAGGTGTTCAATCTAAAATTGCAGACCGTAGTCGTGAAAATACCTTAGAATATGGTATTGCAGCGAATATCAATTTGGATAAGTTACTACCTCAAAAATGGGGTTTCCAGATTCCGATGTACGTGAGTTATGACCGTAAGAATATCACGCCTCATTTTGATCCCTTAGATCCAGATATTCCTTTGGAAGACAAGATTAATAGTATTACAGATACAGATAAGCGTGAGGCATACAGAAAATTAGTAGAAGATAACACAGAACGTAAAGGAATTAACTTTAGTAATGTTCGTAAAATCCGTGCATCTGGTGCAGAGGCTCGTCCATGGGATTTTGAAAACTTTACGTTTACCTATGCGTTTTCTGAAATGACTCGTACGAGTATTCTAATTAACGAATACCGTCAATTGTCTCATAAAGGAGGCATTACGTATGCTTATACAAGTAATCCGCAACCCATTGAGCCGTTTAAGAATCTCGTGAAGTCGTCACACCCGATGTTACGCTGGGTGAAAGATTTCAATTTTAATCCACTGCCGAACAGTGTTGCGATTAGGGCAGATATGGACAGAAGCTTTGTAAAAACGGTGCTAAGAAACTCTGACGGAACATCTTTTGAGGGAATACAAAACTTTACCAACGCTACGCCATTGTTTGAAAAATATTGGCTGATGACTCGTAATTATAATGTGGGTTGGAATTTAACCAAAAGTGTTGTCTTGAATTATACCGCCAACGTAAATGCGATTATTGATGAACCAACGGGCGATATAGATACACAATCTAAGAAGGACTCCGTGCGTAGAAGTTTATTACGTTTCGGACGTACCAAAAACTTTGAGCAAAATTTCTCGGGTGTTTGGCGTTTACCGTTGAATAAATCTCCTTTGACCGACTGGTTAACGGCTGATTACAGTCATAAGTTTGGTTATACCTATGTAGCTAGTTCGTATAACTTAAAGGATTCAACAGGCGTGTTGTTTGGGAATATTCTTAAAAACTACCGAGATAGAGGTATTACAGGAAAAATAGATTTTGTGGCTTTGTATAACCGTATTCGTGCCTTACGTCTTGCCAACCAGCCTCGTATTAGTCGTAAAAATATTGCAAGAAACCCTGGTGATGATGAAGAAATCATGAAGCCTCAGCCTAATTTCTTACGAAGTGTAACTCGTTTATTGATGGCTATTCGTGGTATTCAAGTGAACTATAATATCAATGAGACGACCACTTTACCAGGCTTTTTACCCGCTCCAGGTTTGTTTGGAATGAGTTCAACAGGTTCTGCTCCAGGATTTGGTTTTGTAACAGGTAGTCAAGATGGTGAGGTACGATTTAGGGCTTCTGAAAATGGTTGGTTGAGTAAGAGTACCGTACAAAATACGCCTTTTGTTCAAACCAAAACACAGAGCCTAACGTATCGAAGTGCTATTGAACCTTTCAAAGATTTCAAAATTCAGGTAGAAGGAAAATGGAGTCGTTCGGATAATTACCAAGAATTTTATCGACCAACTTCTATCGATGGTAAGTTTGAAAGTGAAAGTCCCTTACGTTCTGGTAATTATACCATGACATTCTGGTCATTCCTAACAGCCTTTGATAGCAATGCACCCAATGAAACCTCTGCTATTTTCAATCGCTTTAAAGATTATCGAAACATTATCAAACAACGATTGGAGAATAGTAGAACTTTTGGAACGGGAGAAAAATACAATTTAAATTCGCAAGACGTATTAATTCCAGCCTTCTTTGCAGCGTACAGTGGGGTTTCTCCAAATGCCGTGAGTTTCTCGCCATTTGTGAATATCCCTTTACCGAATTGGCGTTTAGATTATAATGGCTTGGCAAATGTTGGTTGGTTCAAACGTAAGTTCTCGTCTATTTCTGTAACGCACTCATACACGTCAACTTACAGTGTAGGGAACTTTGTGTCGTCGTTGAGTTATGATAACCCGTTTGAATTAAACATCAATAATATGTTATATCCACTTTCTTCAAAAGTAGATGAACAAGGTTTCCTGATTCCTGTTTATGTGATGAGTACCATTACGTTCCAAGAGAAATTCGGGCCTTTTGTTGGGTTTAATGCAACCACCAAAAACAAAATTTCATTACGTTTAGAATATGCACAAGATAGAAGTGTAGGTTTAAATTTAGCGAACTCGCAGGTAGCAGAGTTGAGTAATAAAGACCTAACATTCGGGATGGGCTTCACGAAGGCAAATATGCTTATTCCATTCAAAGTGAATCGTCAGCGTGTGAAATTGCCCAATGACTTGAAGTTCCAGATGAACTTAACCGTACGTGACACTCGTACCATTCAGCGAAAATTAGATGCTGAAACCGTAGTGACCAATGGTTTTGTGAACTTCCAATTCCGTCCACAGATTAGTTATAATGTAAGCAAACGAATGAGTTTGAGTATGTATTTCGATAAGATGTTTAATAATCCTTATGTTTCAAATACTTACTACCGCTCTACGATTGCAGCAGGTTTCCAAGTTCGTTTTAGCTTGTCAGACTAAGCGACTCAAGAAAGGATTGACATGAAGGAGAAACTGAGGCGAAGAAATCGTTTTGATTAAAATCATTTTTTTAGCCTGTAGGTACTGCCCTTGTATGTGGGTACAAAATTGGTAGATTGTTTTTTTTCCTGTAAATTGCATCACTTTTAGAGAGAAAAAGAATAATGTTGTTTTTCTTGAATTAAAAGCCAATTGCTGACCGCTTTTAGCCTAAAGCAACGATAATTTGTCAAACTAAAAATTACAGATAAATGAATTTTCCAGCAGAACTTCGTTATACGAGCGAGCATGAGTGGGTGAAAATTGATGGAGATATTGCCATCGTAGGTATTACAGATTTCGCACAAAGCGAATTAGGTGACATCGTTTACGTTGAAATTGAAACAGAGGGAGAGACACTTGCAGAAGGCGAAATCTTCGGTTCTGTTGAAGCTGTAAAAACGGTTTCAGATTTGTATTTACCAGTTGCTGGTGAAATTTTAGAAGTGAATGCTGCCTTGGCTGATGCTCCTGAATTAGTGAATACTGACCCTTATGGCGAAGGATGGATGATTAAAATGAAAGTGGCTTCACTTACAGATATTGAAGGATTAATGGACGTGGATACGTACAAAACGCACGTAGGACATTAATCGTAATTTCCTCCAATTTTTAAGCCCTGTTTACAGGGCTTTTTTTTGACCATCTTGAAAAGGAATGTATTCGACCTTGTTGTTTAGCAAGGAAATACCTAAGAGATGGGTATTTATTTATTTCCAACAAAATTATAATTTACAAATACGGTGAAGATTCTTATTCGTTCTGCTAGGATTGTTTCTAAAAATACCATTCAAAATGGTTTGGTAAGAGATATTTTTATTGATAATGGCGTAATTACTCAAATAGAAGAGTCGATTGCCGCTGAAGCAGATGAAATTATCGAAGGAAATAGTCTATGTGTTTCAATCGGATGGTTTGATATGCGAGTTCATGCAAAAGACCCAGGTTATGAACATAAAGAAAGTTTATATTCACTAGAAAAGTCTGCCCTTGCGGGAGGTATTTCGGGTGTGGCTCTTTTACCCAATACGAAGCCCGTAGTTCAAACTCGTGAAAGTATTCATTACCTTAAAAGAGCGGGTGATTTAGTGAAGTTCTATCCAATGGCTGCCGTGACGATTAATACGGAGGGTAAAGATTTTACCGAAATGATTGACCTGCATGAAGCGGGAGCGGTGGCTTTTTCAGATGGAGAACATCCTTTGCAAAATCCTGATATTTTCTTGAAAACGCTTCAGTATTTAACCCAATTTGGGGGCGTTTTGGTCAACCAACCAGAAGATAAAAATCTTACGCATTTCGGGCAAATGCACGACGGTGTGGTAAGTGCCTTGATTGGTATGAAAGGAATGCCTAACATGGCGGAGGAAATCATGATTATGCGTGATTTGAAATTGTTGGAATACGTACTAGAGACTCCTTTCTGGGAACAAAAAAATAACCAAAGTTTATTACATTTCTCGTGTATTTCTACGGCAGAATCGGTTAACCTCATTCGTCAAGGAAAAGCAAAAGGCTTGCCTATTAGCTGCGATGTAGCGGCTCACCAATTGTGTTTTACAGAAGGTGATTTGGTAGATTTTGATACGAATTTCAAGGTGAATCCGCCTTTCCGTACTGCTCAGGATGTAGATGCTCTTTGGGCAGGTTTAGCAGATGGAACAATTGATGCCATTGTTTCGGATCATACACCACACGATGAAGAATCGAAAAAGTTAGAATTTGACGTGGCTGATTTTGGAGCAATTGGTTTAGAAACGCTCTTTGCTGCGGTAAATACCTACAACGAACACTTATCATTGGAGGATATTATTGAAAAAATTACGTGTAATCCTCGTCGTATTTTGAAATTAGCCATTCCTCAAATTGAAGTAGGAGCGAAGGCTAATTTAACGGTATTTACGCAGGATGAATCATGGGTATATTTAGAAAAAAATATTGTTTCTAGTGCAAAAAATTCGCCATTTATTGGTAAACAGTTAAAAGGAAAAGCCCTTGCGGTGATTTCTTAATAGCACAAAGGCTCGTTAAGAGAAAAAATATGTTTAAACTATCTTATTCAAAGTATATTCTCCTCTACGGTGTGTCGGCAGGAGT
>JARXAV010000325.1 GCA_029865665.1 Flectobacillus sp.
AAGTTTTCTAACAATGAATACTTAAAAGAAAGCAGCTTGACAAAACCTTGGACTTATAATTACTTTCTTGGGTTTATGCCTACGAGTATGCTTGTTTCTCAAATTAACCGCTTTGCTAGTATTTTAGCGTTGAAAAAACAAGATTTTGATATTTTTCATCCCACTTTTTTTCACCCCTACTTTTTAGACCATCTCCAAGACAAACCATTCGTACTGACTTATCACGATTTAATTAAGGAAAAATTAAATTTAAGTCACTTAGATAACGGAACACTTGAGACCAAACAACTTCTTTTAAATAAAGCGAGTAAAGTAATTGCCATATCAGAAAATACCAAAACGGATATTTTAAGCTATTTTGATATAAATCCAGATAAAATAACGGTGGTTTACCATTCATCGACTTTTAATTCGATGGAAACACATATTGATAACAGCTTAAAACTACCAGAGGAATATTTACTTTATGTTGGTACGAGAAATTACTACAAAAATTTTGACAACCTAATTGCTTCACTTATTCCTATTTTCAAGAAAAAACCTTCGCTCAAACTTATTTGTGCAGGTGGTGGTAATTTCAACGAATTAGAAACACAAAAGTTAAAGGAAATAGGCTTATACGATCGCATTATCCAAATGGGATTCAGCACAGACAATACCTTGTATCATCTGTACAAAAATGCCGTTGCCTTCATATATCCCTCTTTATACGAAGGATTCGGTATTCCAATTTTGGAAGCATTCGCTTGTGGTTGTCCTGTCATTTTAAGTAATACCTCTTGTTTTCCAGAAGTAGCTCAGGATGCAGGAATGTACTTTAATCCAACTGATGCAACAGAAATGTCTCAAGTTATTGAACAAGTAATTTCAGACAAAGCACTTCAAGAAAAGCTTAGAGCCAATGGATTCAAAAGGCAAGCAGACTTCTCGCCAGAAAAAACAGCTCAAAAAACCTTAGACGTATATAATAGTATTCGTTAAAAATTAGCTATTAAAACGCTAAAAATATCTGTAAAAAGAGCGAAAACAGCGTCATAAACAGACTTATTTGCCCTAAACACAAAGCTATATATCCATAAACAAACTAAATAAAATACTATTTAACTCCATAATCTACCGTAAGATAGGCTTCTTTTAAAATTACGAAATGAGCGGATTGCAGTCTAATTCAGTAGGCTAATAAGTAGCTATTATAAAAAAATCTATTTTTATACGCCTGACAATCAGCTTTTTTCAAAAAACTTCACCAAGGTTACTTAGCACTTCCAAGTAATTTCCTTACCTTTGTATCCCGTAACCATAGTTTTATAAATTCTCAAATTTATTCTTCTCTTGAGGTTTTATAGAGCGTCCATGAGCATTCGTTCATCGGAATATTCACAATTCAATCTTATATTACAATGTCAGGTAAAGGGCAACCTAAAACCGCAAAATACATTTTCGTTACGGGCGGTGTGACTTCATCATTGGGCAAAGGTATCGTTGCCTCTTCATTAGCAAAATTACTTCAGGCCAGAGGGCTTTCGGTAACGATTCAAAAATTTGACCCCTATATCAATATTGATCCAGGAACATTGAACCCTTACGAACATGGCGAATGTTATGTAACAAACGATGGAGCGGAAACAGACTTAGATTTAGGTCACTATGAGCGTTTCTTAGGCGTACCAACGTCTCAAGCAAATAACATTACTACGGGTAGAATCTACAACAACGTAATTACCAAAGAACGCCGTGGCGATTATTTGGGAAAAACGGTACAGGTAGTTCCACATATCACAGACGAAATCAAAAGAAGTATTTTGTTATTGGGTGAAACAGGAGAATATGACATCGTAATGACCGAAATCGGTGGTTGCGTTGGTGATATTGAATCACTTCCGTTCATTGAGGCTGCTCGTCAGTTGAAATGGGATTTAGGTGACAGCAACACCCTATTTATTCACCTTACCCTGATTCCATATTTGGCATCAGCAGGCGAATTAAAAACAAAACCTACACAACACTCTGTTCGCCAATTATCACAATTGGGTATTCAGCCAGACATTATTGTTTGTAGAACGGAACACAGTATTCCACAAGAAATGCGTCGTAAAATTGCCCTATTTTGCAACGTATCTTCCAACGATGTTATTGAATCAAAAGATGCTGAAACAATCTATGACGTGCCTTTATTGATGCGTAAAGAAAAATTAGATCAGCGTGCTTTATACAAACTAGATATTTATAACGACCGTGATGCTGACCTAGAGCAGTGGAAAGGTTTCTTAGGCCGTCTTAAAAACCCTACAGAACAAATTACGGTGGGTCTTGTTGGAAAATATGTAGAGTTAAAAGATTCATACAAGTCAATTGTAGAATCTTTTATCCATGCAGGTGCAGTGAACGAAACAAAAGTAAACCTTAGATGGATTGCTTCTGAAACGCTTACGGACAGCGACTACCAACATAAACTAGACGGATTAGATGGTATTTTGGTTGCTCCAGGTTTTGGAGAAAGAGGAATCGAAGGAAAAATCAATGCAGTAAAGTATGCTCGTGAAAACAAAATTCCATTCTTCGGAATCTGTTTGGGTATGCAAAGTGCCGTGATTGAATTTGCTCGTAATGTTTTAGGACTGGAAGATGCTCACTCTTCGGAAATGAATCCAGATACGCAAAACCCAATCATTGACTTGATGGCAGACCAAAAAGACATTACCAACAAAGGGGGAACAATGCGTTTGGGTGCTTATGCTTGTAAATTGGAAAAAGGCTCGTTGATTCACCAAATTTATGGTAAAATCAATATCCAAGAAAGACACCGTCACCGTTATGAATTTAACAACTCTTACTTGGAAAGAATGCAAGCTGCTGGTATGATTGCAACAGGTATCAATCCTGATACAGGTTTGGTTGAAGCCGTTGAAATCAAAGACCATCCATTCTTCGTGGGAGTTCAGTTTCACCCAGAATACAAATCAACGGTAGCGAATCCTGCTCCATTGTTTGTTCATTTTGTGCGTGCAGCGCTTAAAAACTCAATTCCATTGATGAAAGGTACTTCAAAATAACCTTTTGTCACAAAAATACCATTCCTAAAAAAGGATTTTGTAATTTTGCACCACCAATATTTTTTGGTGGTGCTTTTTAATTAAACTCGAAAAAAATCAATCGAGGTTTTAAATTTTAAAAAATAAATGGATAAGAATCAGGTTACGGGGATCTTTTTAATCCTAGCTATGCTAATGGGTTATCAATATTTTTTCGCCCCAAAAGATGAACCAACAAAACCCTCAACCACTACAACGAAGGTTAAAGCAGCATCAAGCCCTGCTGCAACAGTGACTGTTACTGACACGAATGCCTTGAAAGCTGCCGCTGGAGATTTTTCTAAAGCTGCTGTAGGTACTACTCAGGAACTTGTTCTTGAAAACAAAGACATCAAAGTAACTTTCTCTACTCAAGGTGGAAAAGTGAAACAAGTGTTACTTAAAAATTACAAAACATACAATTCGTTTGTAGCTAAGAAAAATGATCCTCTAGTAATTTTCGACGATTCGTTCGACAAAGTAGAGTTCAATTTACCGACTACTAAAGGGAATGTTGATATTAATAAACTTTATTTTAGTACTTCTTCTAAAGGAGGCGTTGTAGCTGCTGGTCAGAAAGGACAAGTTAGTTTTACCCTTCAATTAGGAGCAGGTCAAACGATTCAGCAAACTTATACCTTAGCTGACGAAGGTTTTATTGTTGACCAAGACGTTAAAATTACGGGCTTAGATGGTTTCTTGAAAAATGAAGCTGTTACGATGAACTGGGTAGAGAATGTTCATCCAACAGAAAAAGATTTGAACGAAAACCGTAAAGCTACGGTCAACTATTTATACAACGAACACGACGATTTTGACCAATTATCTGAAAACCCTACTGGTGCAAACGATGCAACTTTAACAGAGCCGTTGAAATGGGTTTCGTTTAAGAAAAAATATTTCTTGACTGGTTTCATTACTAAAAATCAACCGATTGAAAAAGCTCAAGTATTTGCTACACCCAATGTAGAAGATACTGTAAATATCAAAACGCTTCGTGCAGACATGGTGTTGCCTTTGGCTGATTTGAAAGTTGGAAAAGGAAATTATCAGTGGTTCTTCGGGCCAAATGATTATAACCTTATCAAAGATGTAGCTCCAGGTTTTGGAAAGAACGTAAAATTGAGTTATGACATTTTCTTGCCAATTACTCGTTACGTATTTGTTCCGTTGTTTAATGTCTTGGAAACGATTTTCAGTAACTATGGTTTATTGATTATTGCGTTGGTATTAATTATCAAATTTGCTCTTCTTCCATTGACCTACAAGTCGTATGTGAGCATGGCAAAAATGCGCATTTTACAACCAGAATTAAATGCTATCAAGGAAAAAGTAGGGGATGATGCAGCGAAGCAACAACAAGCTCAAATGAAATTGTATGGTGAAGTTGGCGTAAGTCCAATGAGTGGTTGCGTACCTGTATTGGCTACCATGCCGATTTTGATGGCGGTGTTTATGTTATTCCCTAACTTAATTAACCTTCGTCAAAAACCATTCTTATGGGCAAATGACTTATCAACGTTTGACTCGGTATTAAATTTACCTTTCAGTATTCCAATGTACGGAAACCACGTAAGTTTATTTACCTTGTTGATGACGCTTTCAAGTTTGGCTTATGGGTATTATAACAACTTAAATACGCCAGACCAAACAGGACAACCAATTGATATGAAGAAAATGGCTTATGTAACGCCAGTTATCTTTATGTTTGTGATGAACTCACTTCCAGCAGGTATGAGTTTCTACTATTTCATCTCAAATATTGTAACGGTTTTACAACAAATCGGTATTCGTAAATTTGTGGATGAAGATAAAATCAAATCGATTTTGGAAGAAAACCGTAAGAAAATTGCAGCAGGTGGTGGTCCTAAAAAGTCTCGTTTCTCGGAATACCTTCAAAAGCAAATGAAAGCGGCTGAAGAAGCTCAGAAACAAGCACCTCAAGCAAAGAAGAAGAAATAATTAAGTAGTGATGTAAAATTATGAATTTTGAATGTTGGATTTAATGTGCTAGCTGTTAGTCATTTACAACAAAGAAAGTTTCAACCAATTTTGTACGATTACATACTTATGCAATTATAATATCAAAAAAGGAGAGCCGATAACGACTCTCCTTTTTTGATGTTCTATGAATACACAAAGTAAATTATTCTATAAAATGCCCACAAAATTGAGCCTGATTATCTAATATCTTCCCTCCTTTTCTGAACCCTAAACCACAAGCTTCTCCTGCAAAAAAGACACCTGCCTGGTAATAACTGCCCAATTCGTCTTGTAAAAAAGGAACATACTCTTGGTAAATTTTGCGTTGTTCGGCATATTCCCCCTCTTTCGCTTCATGGGTTTCGCCTGTCGCATCAAGGATTTTGACATTTGCTCCTTCCCTACCGAACAATACTTTTTCGACGCATTGTGTATCCAAAAGAGGTTTATCATCACAAGCCAATAAAAGAGGATGATTCGGGAATAAATCCCATAATACCTTCAAAATAGCTTTACTCTGGAACAACATCACGTAAGCAGGATTCAACACAATGGTTTTATCAGAGCATACTAAATTGGTTAAAATGCTCGTTAATTGCGGCTCATCCCAAGCGATATATTCCCACGGAACGAGCTTAAACCAGAAATCAAATCGAGTATAAGTACCGTCTTCATTCACTTTAAATATGCCTTCTTTCGCAGAAAAAACAACTTTTTCGATGTGCTGAAAATCTACCTCAAAACCCGCATCGCTTGCTGCTTCGCTCAGAATCGCCATGTTGGTATCGTCCTCTGGATAACCTTCTAAGGTAGAGACTAATAAGCATCGCTCTTTCTCAGGGTTCAATTCAGCTAACTGGTTAAATTGTTCAACCAACGATTCGTACAGCGTATTAAACTGTTTGGTTTCTTCTAATCCATTCGCTTTGAGCATCGCCCACTGCATAATTGCCGTTTCTGGAATACAAGTTGCCGTGTCTGCATTAAACTCAATCAATTTGATGGGTTGACCAGCAAGCCCCCCAGCCAAATCAAAGCGACCATATAAATGCCAATGATTGTCATTTTCCCATGAATATTCGATGAGAGGTATCAACGATTCGGGAATACCGAGCAATGCGTAGGATTCCGTATCAATCACATACTGACCTGCTTGAACAAACATATCGTATAATTGATTCACTGCCTCATAGTACGCTTCAGCCTCCTCTTCCGAAACCTTCACCATTTCGTTAAGAACATAAGGCAATTTACCCTCTCCCAACATCCAATTCCAATCGGTTTGGCTGAGTGATTTAAGGGCATCTATATCAAGTTTCTTCGAATTTATCATCAATAAATCAAGGGTTAAGAATGAAACGAACTATGTGAAGAACTATGGAAGAATCCACTATGCCCTCCACTTGGATGACTTGAGATTGTCCGAGAAGAATTCACATGTTCGGTTGTAGTAGCTCTTGAACGATAGGCACTAGAACCCGTGTAAAAACGAGTTAAACCAGAACGATAGTGACTTCTTGAAGAACGATTACGGGAAGTGTCTCGGCGAGATTCTTGCGTGTAATTATTATCTTGACTGGCATAATCACGTTCTGAGATAAACGAATTATAATTCGATTTACCCATTTTTCCCAGAAAATAGCCTAATCCTCCATAAAGCAATACATTCTCTAAGGAGTTATTTTTCCCGACTTCCGAGTAATGGTTGGCAATATGTTTATCAATCAGATTGGAAGCCTGAGTGGTCGATAGTTTTTGTGTAGTGCCATTCAAGTACGTAATGATAGCCCCACTACTATCTGCACTAACATTCTGTTCTTTCGTAATTTTAAAAACACCTTTCTCTGTTTCTTTAATATACGATAACACACCTGTCGAATAAGATTCAACGGTCTCATAATCATCATAGCTTTCAGATGAACTATTCGAATTACAACTCTGTGTAAATGTGCCTAAGCCAAGTAACGCAAGCGAAATACCGCTACTAATGGAAATATCCTTCACTTGTTTAATAAAGGGCTTTTGTAAATTTGCTTTCATAAATAAGTTTTTTTCTTCAAATTTAAGACTAGTCAACCCGTTTTTTCCTCTTTTAGGAAGAACGGTCTTAAAAAACAAGGAAAGGAAATTTGAGGAGTTATTTTACGAAATTCGAAGCATTTCAATGTGTTCAATACCGTCTTCGAGATAAACCTCTCCACTTTGTTCAAACCCAAAAGAGCCATAAAAGTTTTTAAGATAGAGCTGAGCTCCAATCCGAATATTTCCTCCGCCAAACAGTTCTTCCAACAAGGTGATAGAGGAAGTCATTAACTCACGTCCAATTCCATGTTTACGAACCGATTGAGAGGTAACCACTCGCCCAATAGATGCTTCCTCATAAGACACGCCAGGCGGTACAAGGCGTGTATAGGCAACAATCTGTTGACTAGCTGTATCAAAACCCATGTAATGATACGATGCCAAATCTTTGCCGTCCATATCTTGGAAAGGGCAATTTTGCTCGACTACAAAAACCTCCGAACGCAATTGTAAAATTTGATACAATTCCGTAGTCGTAAGATGTTTAAAATGCTTGAGATACCAGTTGATGTTCATATAGATTAAGGTTATTAGGTAAATTTCTATAAAGTTAAACACTTCAACTAAAGAACAAGTACTTATCTTTGTAAAAATCCTTTCTCAAAAAAGGACAACCCGATTTTGGGTGAATGCTTTAGACTCATTTTCCTTAGCATTGCCTATTCAAATTCAGCTTTCCACTCCGTAATTAGACATTTTACACGTACATTGCTATGAGGCACTTACTCACTTGGATTTTCATTAGTCTTCTTGCTTGCCATTTAAGCATCGGTCAGACACCCGACTATGAATTACAATATAAAAAAGCATTACAAACTTTCAAAAAAAATGACTTTGAAAAAGCCCGTTTGGAGTTTAATCAGGTAGCTATTGCCCGAATCGAACATCAATATACCCCTTATGCCTACTATTTTAGTGCATTGTCGTCTTTTAATCTCAATAAGTACGTAGAAACTAGAAATACCTTGAGAGTACTTCTAAATCGTTTTACTACTTGGGATAAACGAGATGATGCAATCCTCCTACTAACTCAAAGTTATTTTGAAGAAAATGACTACATAGGCGGCATCACTGCTGCCAAAGGGACTAGCAAAGCTACCGCCCAAGAGGAGATGCAAAACATGAAGGCTTACTATATCCGTAAATTAATGGATGTGAAAATCTTGAAAGATTTAAATACGAAGTTTCCTGATGATCCTTTAGTGACAAAGCAATACAAAGATGTAATGTCTGCCAAAGTAGCCCCTTCTTCTGCTACTGCTCAAGATAAAAATAAGGATTATTTTAATTTTGGAGTCCTTTTGCCCTTTAATACCAATGGAGGAAAAGCCAAACGCTCTAATTATGCCCTAGACATGTATCAGGGAATGCGATTTGCCAAAACACAACTTCAAAAAGAGGGAATTAATGTGAATTTTATGGCTTATGATGTCGCCAATGATGCTGACTACATGATTGAATTACTAAACAATAAGCCATTTAGAAGTATTGATTTATTATTCGGCCCTTTATTTTCAGAAACAAATAAGCTGGCTCTTACTTATTGCCAAGAAAATCAGATTCCGCTAATAAACCCCATGTCGAATAACAAACGATTAACGGAAAACTACAAATTAGCATTTTTAGCAGAACCTTCGTCGGTCATGCAAGCAAAAAAAGCAGCCAATTTTGTTAGTTATCAAGGATTTAGTGGACGTACCGTCGCCATCTACTATACAGAAACAGCCAATGATTCTGCCATGGCTTATGCCTACCGTGACGAAATGGAAAACAGGGGATATAGCGTAAGTATTTTTGAAAAAATGCGTACCAAAGTCGATTACCTACTTGCTAAAAATCCGACTAACCAATTGAGTCATATTTTTTTAGCAACCTCTGATAAAAAAGCGGGTTTAGCAATGCTTGCTCTCTTAGACAAATTAACAACAGCGATACCACTCATCACAACGGAAGAGTCTTTTTCGAGTACTAGTTTAAGTTCTGCTTCGCTCGAAGGAAAAGAAATCTACTGTGTTTCACCCGAATATATGGATGTAAACAAACCAGAGACCGACCGATTCCGTAAAGATTATTTGAGTAAAGCTGGTATTTTACCTTCTTATTATGTCTTACTTGGCTATGACCTTGGACTATTTTGGGGCAGACTATATGGAAAATATGGCTATAATGTCCGCAAAGGCTTAGACGATGATGAGGCTTATAAAGGAGAATATACCTTATCTGGCTTTGATTATCGCAATTCACAGGATAATCAAATCTGTCCTATTACCGCATTACGTAATTATAAATTTGTATTAGTAAAATAAGCTTCTGTCAACAGATGCTTGCAATTGAACATGACAACACAAACTTCAGAACAACTTTTCCAAAGAGCTAAAGATTTTATTCCGGGTGGAGTAAACTCACCTGTTAGAGCTTTTCGTGCAGTAGGAGGAAATCCAATTTTTATTAAATCGGCTAAAGGTGCTTATTTATACGATGAAGATGGCAATTCTTATATTGAATTAATCAACTCTTGGGGGCCAATGATTTTAGGTCATGCTCACGAATTGGTAGAAAAAGCCGTTTCAGATGCGATTCAATCAGGTTTTTCATTCGGAGCGCCTACTCGTAGAGAAGTAGAAATGGCAGAGCTTATCGTTTCGATGGTTCCTTCAGTTGAACGAGTAAGAATGGTAAACTCAGGTACAGAAGCAACGATGTCGGCTGTTCGTGTGGCTCGTGGTTATACAGGCAAAGACAAAATTATCAAGTTTGAAGGAAACTACCACGGACATGGCGATTCGTTCTTAATTGCTGCTGGTTCAGGGGTTATGACTTTTGGTAGTCCAGACTCACCAGGAGTAACCAAAGGCGTTGCAAACGATACCTTAACAGCACCCTACAACGATTTAGCGGCTGTGCAAACCCTTGTTGATGCCAACCGTGGCAATGTTGCCTGTATCATTCTTGAACCTGTAGTAGGTAACATGGGCTTAGTAAAACCCGTAGCAGGATTTTTAGAAGGCTTACGTGCTATTTGTGACAAAGAGGGAATTGTCTTGATTTTTGATGAAGTAATGACAGGTTTCCGTTTAGCAAAAGGTGGCTTCCAAGAACGTTGTGGCGTTACGCCAGATATGACCACTATGGGTAAAATCATTGGTGGCGGAATGCCTGTTGGTGCTTATGGTGGAAAGAAAGAAATCATGGATTGCGTTTCTCCAGCAGGTCCCGTTTATCAAGCAGGTACTTTATCTGGAAATCCTATTGCAATGGCAGCAGGAATGGCAATGCTAACGCACCTAAACGAGAACCCTTCTGTATATACGCACTTAGACAAAGTTGGCGAAACAATTACGCAGGGAATGAAAGCAAACATGGAAAAATTAGGCTTAAATTATACGCTAAACCACGTTGGTTCGATGTTTACGCTGTTTTTTACCGAAAATGCGGTCAATAATTTTGAGGATGCTAAAACATCCAATACCGAATTATTTGGTAAATATTTTCAAGCAATGCTTAAAAGAGGTATCTACCTTGCTCCTTCGCAGTACGAGGCAATGTTCCTTTCTACCGCCTTAACAGACGAACATATTCAGTTGATTTTAGAGGCTAATTACGAAAGCTTGAAAGAAATTATTGCTTAATTATGAGAGCTTATTCTATTATAATTCCTGTCTATAATCGACCTGATGAGCTGGAAGAATTATTGGCGTGTTTGGTAACACAAACCTACCGTAATTTTGAGGTAGTTATCATTGAAGATGGTTCGGTAACGAAGTGTAATAAGGTAGTCTATGCGTTTAAAGGACGCTTAGATATTCATTATTTTTATCAAGAAAATACAGGACAAGGTTTCGCTCGTAATGCTGGATTTGAGAAAGCGACAGGCGATTATTTCATCGTCCTTGATTCGGATGCCTTGATTGAAAATAATTATCTTGAACTTGTTGAAAAACAATTAAACTCCGACTTCTTAGATTTGTATGGTGGCCCAGACAGAGACCATCCGAACTTTTCGCCCATTCAAAAGGCAATCAGCTACTCGATGACTTCTTTATTTACAACAGGAGGAATCAGGGGAAGTAAAAAGAACTTAGGAGGAACATTTCACCCACGTTCTTTTAATATGGGGCTTTCGAGAGAAGTTTGGAAAAAGACAAAAGGCTTTATCATTACCCGAATGGGCGAAGATATTGAGTTTAGTATTCGAGCTATTTCTTTAGGTTTCAAATCTGGACTCATACCAGAAGCCTTTATTTACCACAAACGCAGGACTAGCTTTAATCAGTTTTATAAGCAGTTACGTTTTTTCGGTAAGGCTCGTATTAATATCAGCCGTTTTTTTCCAAAAGAATTAAAACTGGTACATACCTTTCCAATGGTATTTACTTTAGCTTGTCTTTCTATTCCGTTGTGTTTTTTAATTAACGAGACACTTTTTCTACTAGCAATCAGCATGTTAGGACTTTATATCCTCTTGAATTTTGTAGATTCTAGCATTAAAAACAAAAGTGTTTACGTAGGCTTACTGAGTATCGTAGCAGTTTTTGTACAGTTAATTGGCTATGGAATTGGTTTTATGAGCGAAGGCTGGAAAAAACTTTTTGAGGAAAAAGGATTTAAACAAACGGGAGAAAAAATAGAATACCCTTCTTAAACAAAAAAGCCAAGTCCGATGAACGACCTGGCTTTTTTATTACATATATTTTGCAGGAGTCAAATGATTTTTTACATAATCCTCAACGCCTTCTTCCAACGTAGTGAAAGGTCTGTCGTAACCAATAGACTTTAATTTAGACATGTTCGCTTCGGTAAAGTATTGATACTTATCACGAATATCTTCTGGAGTGTCAATGAACGAGATATTTTCATCAACGCCTAATGCTTTGAACGTATTTTTAACTAAATCCAAGAACGTACGAGCTTTGCCAGAACCAAGGTTATAAATACCCGAATTACGACGGTGGTGCATCAAGAAGGTACAAACTTCCACCACATCTTTTACATAAACGAAATCACGCATTTGTTCGCCATCCTTAAATTCAGGATTATGCGAGCGGAACAACTTCATGCCACCTGTTGCTTTAATTTGGTTGAATGTATGCCAAATTACAGATGCCATACGACCTTTGTGGAATTCGTTAGGGCCATAAACATTAAAGAACTTCAAACCAGCCCAGAAGAAAGGCTTTTCTTCTTGCTGTAAAGCCCAAATATCGAAATCGTTCTTAGAATCCCCATAAGGATTAAGCGGTTTCAATTGAGAAATTAACGATTCGTTATCATCATAGCCCAATTCACCCAAGCCATACGTAGCTGCCGAAGAAGCATACACCAATGGAATTTGGTAATCATGGCATTTTTTCCAAATCTTCTTTGAGTAATTCAAATTCAATTTGTTAAAAATATCAACGTTAAATTCTGTTGTATCTGTTCTGGCTCCAATATGGAAACAGAATTCAACTTCTTGGTAGTTATCGTCCAACCACTCAAAAAAGTGTTCACGGTCAACTCGCTCTTGAATGCGTTTGCCTTCAAGATTCTTGTTTTTTTGCTCGTCAGAAAAATCATCAACAGCAATGATATAGTTGAAATTGTCTTGATTTAATCGTTGAATCAAACAACTTCCGATAAACCCTGCGGCACCTGTAACAATTATCATATTCCTAGACTAAGTGAGTGGTATTATGGGTGTGCTTTAGAAATAGCAGCAAAATCTTAAATAAGGTCAAGTTTCACTAAATAATGATTATTTACGATGTTCTTTTCAAAAGAATTAGGGAATTGTAAAGAAATTATAAACAATGGGCAAAACTACTCAAACGTTTGCTCAAAACCAATACACTTAACATTGAAAAAATATAAATTTTCCAAGTTAGCACAATAATTAAAAACTACTAAAAAGCCGTATTTGACTGATAGCCAAACACAAAGCATCTAAAACACTTTCTTGAAATTGAATTAAATATAGAGGACTCTAATTTTTTATCCAAAATAATTCCTGTGACTATTTTTATGATAAACAGCGAAATCATGTAAAAAAGGTATAATATTTCAGAAAACAAAGTAACTTTGTAGCCCAATAACAAGAGTGATTTGCTACGTTTTCCCAAAAAACTCTTTACAGCTATTTCGCTGGCATAACCGTGTAGTTGAATAGGCTGAAAATTTGATTTCAGCACTATTGACGAATAAATCAACTGAAAACAAATGGTACATGTAGTTCGTAAAGAACATTTTAATGCAGCTCACCGCCTGTATAATCCAAACTGGACTGAGGAGAAAAATCGTGAGGTGTTTGGTCCTTGTGCAAATGTCAATTGGCACGGACATAATTTTGAGTTAATCGTTACGGTAAAAGGTATTCCAGACCCAGATACAGGCTTTGTCATTGACATGAAAGTGATGAGCCAAGTAATTAACGACGAAATTATTCAGAAAGTAGATCATAAAAATTTGAACTTAGACGTTGATTTCATGCAAGGAAAAATGGCTAGTTGTGAAATTTTTGTCATAGAAATCTGGAAATTATTAGCTCCAAAATTGAATGCGGTCATTCCTAACGGACATTTATTTTGCCTTGAGTTAATTGAAACTCCAAAGAATTCCGTAAAATATTACGGTGAATAAAATACCCACAAGAAGCCCATCTGAATTTGTCGATGGGCTTTTTTTAAACCACTTTCTCGAAGATTCATCTATCAGCTAAGCTCATGAAACGCCTATACCAAAAACGTTTGACACACACAGATATGAGATTGGGCGTTCCAACTGATACCTTTTAAAAATAACTGAACATTACAATCAGATGAAATACTATATCATTGCAGGAGAACGCTCTGGCGACCTACACGGCTCAAACTTAATCAAGGCAATCAAAGAACAAGATTCCGAAGCAGTGATTCGTGCTTGGGGTGGCGATATGATGCAAGAAGCAGGTGCAGACTTGGTGAAGCATTATCGGGACATTGCTTTTATGGGATTGGGAGAAGTAATCAAAAACTTACCAACCATTCTGGGTTTACTTTCTTTTTGTAAAAAAGACATTCTTTCCTTTCAACCTGATACCGTCATTTTGATTGACTACGCTGGTTTTAATATGAAGATTGCCAAATTTGCCAAAAAGAATGCGATCAAAACGTTCTACTACATTTCTCCAAAAGTGTGGGCTTGGAACCAGTCAAGAGCTTGGAATATCAAAAAATATGTAGATCGTCTTTTTGTAATTTTCCCTTTTGAAAAAGCCTTTTTCAAGAAATACGACTACGAAGTTGATTATGTAGGTAATCCCCTTTTTGATGCCATTGCGGATTTTACGCCTAAAGAAAATTTCCGTAAAGAAGCTCGTGTTGGGCAAAAACCTATTATTGCCCTTTTGCCAGGGAGTCGCTTACAAGAAGTGACAACCATGCTTCCGTTGATGCTTTCTCAAGTATATCATTTCCCTGATTATCAATTTGTTATTGGCGGAGTTTCAAATTTGCCGAAAGAATTATATACCCGTTGGCTGTCGTTATTTCCTGTAAAAATCGTTTATGACGATGCCTATAATTTACTAACCGTTGCCGATGCCGCACTGGTTACGTCGGGAACAGCCACGCTAGAAACGGCTTTATTAAACGTCCCTCAAGTGGTTTGTTACAAGGGAGGAGCAATTGCCGCCGCCTTAGCCAAACGCCTAATCAAAGTTCCATTTATCTCGCTCGTAAATTTAATTGCAGAGAAAGAAGTAGTTCGAGAGTTAATTCAACAACAACTAACTCCAGAAAACTTACAAGCAGAATTGCATAAAATAACCCTTAATAAAGCAAGTCGCCAAGAACAACTTGACGGCTATGCACACATCAAAGCTATTCTTGGCGAAAAAGGGGCTTCCCAAAAAGCAGGAGAGTTAATGGTTGGTTATTTGCGTTGAGTAGCCCGACATGGTACTAAACGGTTTCTATTAGTTATCAAGAGAAGGATATTCTCCTTTAATATATTGGTGTATTAAAGGAGAATATTGAGCCATTACACTAATATTACCTTTAACTACATAATCAATCATTGGGAAAGTAAGATTGGACGATTCGCACATTAAACTTGTCTTAAAGCGAATTTGTCCATCAGTAAAGTCCATATCAAAACTACCAGAAAATAGCGTATAATTAATTTTCATTAAAAGTTCAGCTATTGTTAATCGTTGGTTTTCTGGCACTTTTTCAGAAAAAATGGTAAAAAAAATAAATTTACTTTCCTCTTCTCTCACATCTAATACGCACTTAAACTTTCCTTCTTTAGTAGATACACCTAAGAGAAATACTGTATAAGTATTCTCTGGCATAGCATACTTCCATCCTTGTTGATGAAAGTATTGATTAATTTTTTCAAGCATAGCTGTATTTTCCAATTGGATTGTTGAAAATTCGTGACATCGAAGACGTATCAACATTATTATAGCTAGTCTTTTTCTCAGATTTATAAATTTGGGGATGGTACTGAAAACTAGTATAGCTGTTATTGATGAATGGATAAACAGCTACATCTTGTTGATGATTGTCTTCCACTAATTCGTCATTCCCTAAATAATAACTATTAAAATGTAGGAAATAATCAATTGCAGATACTCCTTCAACCTCCATGTTTGTGATTTCAGCAATTTCTTTTTGAATAATCTCCGCAGGGGTATTTAAAAAATAGTCATCTAAAAAAGATAACATTGTTTCATGTATTTGAGTTTTCTTATCCATTGTTCGGAAAAGTTACA
This sequence comes from Flectobacillus sp., assembly GCA_029865665.1. Next base: position 15,868 of record JARXAV010000325.1, read on the forward strand.
AGGTGTTTAAAAGAAATAAGCATATCTGTCTTTGTATCTAGCAAACACAGAATAAAAATGGGATTCAAATTGATAAAATTTGTTCTATCAGGAACAAAATGAACTGAATCTCTCCCCGCTTTAGGGTTACTATTCGTATCTATCGCTCTTATAGCACGATATGGGAACAGTTTTTTTTTCTGAAAAAAAGCAATAAACTGAGCAATACCCCATGTTTTAGATTCTTCAATTTCTTGGTGAAGTCTTTTCATTAGCTCTTGAAAATGAAGCATATCTATTCTATTACCAGCTAAATCTAAAAATGTGTCCTCTTCTATTACAATTTCGCCTTCAAAAATATGATATTCTCTTCTATAGTTAGTCAGACCATGTACATGAGCCCTCCCTCTATTATTATCCCAAAAATAGTAACCAGAACCTAAAAATTTATACTGCTTAGTATTACCTTCTACATGTTTAGAAAAGAAAGGTCCTTGCAATTCAATTACTTGGGGGTTTTCTCCTTTATTTGCACAGGCATGATGTCCAACTATTTTCATCTAAAATAATACTCTTTTAATAAATGTATAGACCCAAATCTAAAGAAATATCCTAATTTTTCCAAATAACTCATTCCTAAAAAGTCACCTCCATAAACGGATGCGGTGTAAAGCATAACACAAAAATTAGCAGTGCTAACCAACCCAATACCTGACGTTTCCAGTCGAGGGGTTGGTCTTCTTCAACATCTGGATGATAGACACCTAGCACTCTTCCAAGTAAAAATAAGAAGGGGAAAAAGCCCGAAAACCCATGTTTGCTCTCAATAGCAGGAATCATACTCAAGCCCAGTTGTAGCACAATCACGCCTAAACTGAGTATCCAAGCGGTGTATTTATTTTCGGGATTGATACGAGAAAAACAGATTCTTAGTCCAAAAACATAAAGCAAAAGCCACTGAAAGAAGTCCGTTTCCGAAGCATAATCAGCTTTTAACTGCCCTATCTGACGAATTGTTTGTACCGAAAATAAGCCATAACCTGCATACAAGACAAACAGTACATAAATAATGGGCGAAACTACCTGAAAGCGTTTTTTTCCAATT
>JARXAV010000066.1 GCA_029865665.1 Flectobacillus sp.
ACAATATTTTCGGTAGCAGGATTTGGATATACTTTTGTAATGACATCCGTAACTACTTCATTTTCTGTAGCGGTAATCGTAATGGAGAAGTCAGCCGAAGAAGGTGTTATACACCCATTTAAATCCATTACTTGCACGGTATAATTACCCGAACTAGCAGGAACAAGCGTTTGGCTGATACCGCTGCTTATTGCATTGCCGTCGAGTGACCATTGGTATTTTTGAGCCGTTGGTGTTGTAATAACGCCGCCATTCCAAGCAATGGTTGGGGTTGTAACGGCATATAAATTTACAGATGCTGCTGTAGAAGTAGCAGAACATTGTTTGTTTTCCTGTACAGTTACGGTATATTTTCCTGCATCCGTGGCGGTATAAGTGGCCGCTGTTGCTCCCGAAATGGCCGTTCCATCTTTTGCCCATTGATAGGTATAGTTGGTATTGGTCGTTGCCGTAAATGCTTGTGTTGTGCCAGGGCATATAGTAACGGAGCTTATTGGCGATACACTCACACTCGGTAAGGTTTTCGTAGTAATCGGAATCGTAGCAACAGCACTAGGGCAATTGTAACTTCTGATTTTCATATCATAAAAATAGTAGTAACCCGTTTTGATGACCGTTTCTCCGTACAAAGCTCCCGCTATATTCACCGTACTGTTCAACGAATAAGGATACCCCTTAATATCCGAACCCGATGTAGTACTGTTTAAGTTGATATTACTACGATACAAAGACGCTCCATTTTCACAGATTTGCTCCAATACGTAGCTTCCTGCTTCTGGTAGAACAATGTTTAAAGGAACTACCATTCCTTGGTCTGTTTTGTCATCAATTAATTGACTAGAAGAACGGGTTGTATTAGCAGTAGTTCGTGTTTGAGTTACTTGGAAACTCATCGAAGAAACAGGTGCTAAAGATGGATATTTTAATAAATTGATGGTCACTTTTCCTGCTCCACCTGTATAAATCCTAGCACTCTCGATAACGATGGGAGATAGCGTTTCGATGATTGGTTTTGGGTCAAAAAACTCATAGTAAGTACCGCCACCTAATTCGTATTTAGTTGTCTGCCCCAAACTTCCACTCGTATAATCGGTCATTAGATAGACTGCTGTAGCATTATTCGGTTTGGTAAACGAACCCGATTGTCCTGTCAATAAAATAGTTCCATTGCTAGGGGCATCCAACCAGCGTAACTGATTTCCTGTTTGTCCTGATACATTTAAGACAGATGCACCATCACACACAACCGCAGAACCTGTGGGGGCTGTTGGCAAGGTAACGGTTTGAGTAAAGACCTGTTTATTATTACTTTGGTCTTGGTCGGCATCATTTTTAATAGAAGCTGTAAAGGTATAAGTTGTGCCTGAAACGGCATCGAATGTGCCATCTAAACTCAGATTAGCTTCGTCCGAAGTAGCTAAGGAATCTTTATACGTGCCTGTTAAGGTTGCGAATGTTCCCGAAGCATTGGATACAACAACTGTTACAGGAATCGCATTTTGTGCGAGTGTCCCGTTGTTCTTAATACTTACTGAAACATTTGTTTTGAGGGGTGTGCTACAAAAAGATTGTGCTGTTGGTGAAACTAAACCCGTAATCGTCAAGTCTGTTTGTGGACGGACAAAACTTAATAATACGTCTTTCGTAGTGCCTTGAGCGACTGTTCCGCAGGCTGTAATCGTTTGATTTACATCTTCTGAACAAACCACTCGCATGAGGGCATACGAACCAATTGGAACCGTCATGTTTACAGGAATATTAGCAGTGAATGTACTTGTACCATTGATTATTCCACTGCTTAACACACTTTCGTTTGCATCGTCAAAGTCGCTATCGGCGTTCCAGTCAATAAAGACGCTGATTTTTTTGGCAGTAGCACTTTTGGTTTTAACTACTAACGCTTGCGTCGTTCCAACTGCCACTTGTGCCAAATTACTTACACCACCCAAGGTAATGCTTTCAATATTGTCTTGTGGACTCGTGACGGTTGTTGCACAATAAGGACTTCCACCAATACCACTTACTACCAACGAATAAATCTGAGAAGCATTTGTTAAGGTGTTTTTATGACTTACTGTTATGGTATAAGTTTGTCCTGGTACTACATCAGGAATGATAATTTGTTCTATATTATCTCGAATATTATCTCCTTTGGTAGCCACCGCACTTGGCGCATCTGGGTTCAAAATAAAAGGTAGATAGGTATTTGTTTTGGTATCCGTTATCCTAATATCAAGGTCATTAACCAGTTTTGGAGTTCTGTTGTTAAGGTTCGCTTTTGATGCGGTGGTGGCTGTTCCCGCAGGGTCTGTCCAACAAATCGTCGCCATTAAAGGCTCTTTTCCAGAAGCCACCACATTTTGAGAAATCGTTTTGCCATTCGCTAAGGTGTTTTCAGTCAACAGATAGCTATTTTCTTTATTCAAAATGACCTTTCCCGCTTTTTCCATATTCAATAAACCCCAGCCATAAATATAATCTGGCCCAGGATTTCCTGCATCATAGGCTGTATGCAAAACGAGTCCTTTGAGTGTTGAAGCTCGCATCAACTGGTTTTTGTTAGTTTGTGCATACAATTCTTGCAATAATAACAAACTTCCTGCCACTTGAGGAGATGACATGGATGTACCACTTAAGATGGTATAACTTGAATTAGAAGTATTGGAAGTAGAAAATAAATTAACCCCAACTCCCGCAATATCAGGCTTTACACGCCCATCATCTGTTGGCCCCCAACTACTAAAACTCGAAATCTTAATGGCAGAACTCGTTTGAGGAGCTGTTGAGAGCGTATTCACCGCCCCAACGGTTAAAATATTTTTGGCATTTGCTGTTAGAGAAAGTACATCATAGCCATTATTTTTACTGCGTACTACGGTACTGGTTCTTCCCGTTTCGTTAAGATAGTAGCTTGCTCCATCTTCGGGACCCGTTTCGCCATGATTATTTCCAGCTGATTTTACGACTAGGTAATAAGGAGCATTATAAGCTACATTATCTAAGTTTCTGGTGTTGGTGTCATAAAAACCAAATTTGTAATCTTCTGTATCGCTGATAGACGTATTCCCATACCATACCCAACGGCTGTTTGCATCGTCATAACCCCAACCTGCCACATAGCCATACGAGTGATTTGAAACTAATAAGTTAGGCGAAGCCGTACTCATTTCTGAGATGTCGTTACTATAGTCCCATGCTTTAAGGTTAGCACCAAAAGACATTCCACGTGCTTGTGCGGCGACACCCGAGGCAACCATTGTACCTGCTACGTGCGTTCCGTGGAGGTCAGTGGTCGTTACAGCATCTTGTTGGGTAACACGATTTACGAGTTCTACGTGGGTTTTTAAGACTCCTCCTCCGTCCCAAATGCCTAATTTATCTTTAATAATATCGCTACTGCCATTAAGATTTAACCCTAGTGAACCTCCTGAATAAAGTGAACTCGTACGAGTTGCATTAGAGGCTTTGGCATTGCTATAAGTAGTTAAATATAGGGGATGTCCTGTTTCATCAATCCCTTGAAGTTGGATGCGTTTTCCGTTTTTAAATACACCAGAAATTTGCCAGTTTTTTTCTTTAGCAAGCAAGAGAGATTTGGCATGATTGGTGGTGAATGAACTGTTTAATTCTTTTGAAAATTGTACTTGTGTTTCTTTTTCTTTGTTGTTGTATAGTTCTTGAGCTAGGGAAAAATTGACGGATATTGCTAGGAAATACCCGATTAATGTTAATTTCTTCATAATTGAGTCTTGTTTGTCAATGGTTAATTACAGTGGTGTTATTAAGGATTATTTAGCTAGGGGAGTAAGCTAGGAAAATGTTGTCTTAATTTATACTAATTAAGACAAATAATATACGGAAAAGGTTGTCTTAAAAAACGTTGTTTTGGTCTATATATTTTACTTGAATAGCTACACATTGAGTATAAACGAAAAAGCCCAACCAAATGGTCGGGCTTTTTCGTTTATACTCTTTTAACTCATTAATCAAAAGCTAGTTCTTCTTTGGCTCTTTGTCTCTGTACTCGTGCCGAAACTAAAATACTAATTTCGTATAAACCAAACAGCGGCGTAGCAACCAGTAATTGAGAAATCGCATCGGGTGATGGCGTAATAATTGCGGCAACAATTAAAATTACCACTAAAGCATGACGACGATATTCTCGCATAAAACCTGGGGTAAGAATTCCTACACGTGATAATACATACGAAATCATTGGCAATTGGAAAGTGATACCACAAGCCAAGGTCATCATCGAAAGTAACGAGATATAATCGTTAATATCAAATTGGTTTTGGATGGCTTCGTCTAGTTTGAAGTTTGCCAAGAAATTAATCGCCATTGGCGAAACAATGTAATAGCCAAAACTTACACCCAAAAAAAATAAAAGCGAAACAAAGAACACCGCACCACGTGCTGCCTTGCGTTCGGTTGTTTTGAGTCCAGGTTTGATAAAACGCCAGATTTCCCAGAAGAAATAAGGGAAAGAAAATAATACCCCTACAATGATTGACTGTGTTAAGGCCATCATAAACTGACCAGAAACCTCTCTACTTTGTAAAATAAAACTTGCTTGAGTAAAGCAAAGTCCTTCGAGATGGGTAATGTCTGCCAATTTGCAAAGCATACGGTTTGTCCAGAAATCAGCCTTAGTAGGGCCTAATACAACCGAGCCAAAAATAAAGTCTTTGTAAATCCATGCGATAATGGTAAACACAAGAACAGCACTTGCAGAGCGGAGGATATGCCATCTTAATTCTTCAAGGTGGTCAATGAAACTCATTTCTGTACCATCAATGCCTTTTTCTACGTCTTCGTCTAACTCTTGGTCAAGTGCCATATATAAAATGTCTATTTTTCGGGTAAATGCTAGTTCAGGAATAACAACGATTAAATCAATAAAATGATATAATCAATCGTCTTAAAAGCAAAGTTACATCAAAAACACAAAAAACCCTGACAGGGTTTATTTTGTCAGGGTCTTTTTATAGAGCTTATGAGTTTAAAGTTTAGAAGTCTATAAGTTTATTGTTGAGAGTTTATGAGTTTAAAGTGCATTAATCTCCTTAAACTCATAAACTCTCAACCCCTAAACTTTCAACTCGTCAACTTATTACATATATAATGGGAAGTTTTGTACCCATTTGTTTACGTCTGATTTTACAGAAGCAATGAATGTTTCGTTATCGTGGTTCATCAATACGCTATCGATTAAGTCAACGATGTGTAACATTTCCGCTTCTTTCATACCACGAGTTGTCATCGCAGCAGTACCAACACGCATACCCGATGTTACAAATGGAGATTTGTCATCGAATGGAACCATGTTTTTGTTGATCGTAATATCTGCTTTAACCAACGTGTTTTCAGCCAATTTACCAGTCAATCCTTTTGGACGAAGGTCAATTAACATCAAGTGGTTATCTGTACCACCAGAAATAATTTGGTATCCTTTGTCAACGAAAGCCGTAGCCATTACTTGAGCGTTTTTCTTCACTTGCTCTGCATACGCTTTGAAATCATCTGTTAATGCTTCACCGAAAGCAACCGCTTTTGCAGCGATTACGTGTTCTAATGGACCACCTTGCGTTCCAGGGAATACAGCACCGTCTAAACAAGCAGACATTGTTTTCAATTCACCTTTTAAGGTTTTGAAACCGAATGGGTTTTCAAAATCTTGTCCCATCATGATTAAACCACCACGAGGGCCACGAAGTGTTTTGTGCGTCGTTGTTGTAACGATATGACAGTGATGCATTGGGTTGTTTAACAAACCAGTTGCAATCAATGCCGAAGGGTGAGAAATATCCGCTAATAAGATAGCACCAACTTGATCGGCAATAGCACGTAAACGAGCATAATCCCAGTCACGAGAATAAGCTGAAGCGCCACAGATGATTAATTTTGGTTTTTCTTTTACCGCAATTTCTTCTACTTTATCCCAGTTGATTAAGCCTGTTTCTTGTTCAACACCATAAAATAAAGCGTTGAAATATTTACCAGAGAAATTTACTGGAGAACCGTGAGAAAGGTGTCCACCATGAGCAAGGTTAAAACCTAAAATAGTGTCACCAGGGTTTAAGAACGATAAGAAAACCGCAGCGTTTGCCTGAGCTCCTGAGTGAGGTTGAACGTTTGCCCAAGATGCTCCGAACAATGCTTTCGCACGGTCAATAGCGATTTGTTCAATTTGGTCAACTACTTCACATCCACCGTAGTAACGTTTTCCCGGAAGACCCTCTGCATATTTGTTCGTAAGCACTGAACCTTGTGCTTCCATTACTTGCTTAGAAGTAAAGTTTTCAGAAGCAATTAATTCGATACCGAACTCTTGACGGTGTGCTTCTTGGTTGATTAGATTAAAGATTTCTGTATCTCTCTCTATGGTGAATGTTGCTGTTGACATTTCTGTAAATGATTTTGTGATAGGAATGATAGTACAAACTTAGGTTTTGTATTAATTGTTCATTAAATAATCACAAAGCCTTAGTAACTATGTTATTTTCTACTGTAAAATTACAGTGAAAAAATGGATTGTAAAAACCTTTTTTAAGGTCTAAGCTATTTTGGACGA
>JARXAV010000091.1 GCA_029865665.1 Flectobacillus sp.
TCTGGAGGTACTTTATTAATTGGAATTAATGACGATAGAACGGTAAAAGGCTGTTCTGAAGTAGAAGAAATCACCAAACTTTCTGAAGCTGCTGAATTATTAGTTGACCCACCTTTATCCTTGCAATATCGTTCAATAAAATATGGTGGAAAGAAAACGGTCTTAATCATTAAAATTGATGAAAGCCCCGAAAAGCCCCATAAAGTATTAGACGAAGAAGGCGAAAAAACCGTTTATGTGCGTGCCAACGACCAGACCACGCCCGTAGGGAAGGAAATGACTCAGTTGTTAAAGAAGAACGAGACAAACGTAAATGAGTCTCTTTTGATGCAAAATAACGTCAAATATTTGTTGATGTATTTGAAAAAAAACAGACGCATCACAGCGAAAGAATACGCCAAATTGGTCAATATTTCCGAAACAAGAGCCAAGAAGTTTTTAGAATCACTTACCTACGAAGGCATTCTTTTAGTCTTAAAAAAAGAAAAGCCTCCGCAGTTTGTATGTAAATTTTAGTGAACTATCAATTTCGTATCAATGACAATATCCTGCGGTTCAAGCGGAGCATCATCTGGAGCATCAATAATTTGTAGGAGTAATTGAGCAGCCTTCTCTCCCATTTGATACGCAAATTGCTCGACAGAAGCCAAAGGCGGATTGTCTAAGTAAGCCGTAATAGGCAAGTTGGCAAAACTTACGAATGAAATATCTTTGTTAGGAACAATACCTCGATGTTTGCATTGTTGCATAGCATAAAGTGCTACGTAATCGTTAAAACAGAGTACCGCTTCTGGAGGCTCTTTCATTGCTAGAAGTTCATCCATTTTTTTACAGGTGTCCTCCCTACTTAAATCAGTTGATTTAATGTATTGTTGTACCACTGGCAAGCCCAATTGTTTAAGGGCGTTCCAATAACCCATCAGTCGTTCGTCGCATATTTCCAAACTAGCGGGGCCGTTTAAAATGGCAATGCGGCGAACCCCACGAGCTTCCAAAAAAGCAATTGATTCAAATGCCGCTTCCACAATATTTCCTCTTACTTTATTTACCCGAACATCCTTGGGAACTCGGTCAAAAAATACAATTGGAACACCGTAATTCTCCAACTCTCTAAACTGATAATATTGGGTTGTTTCAGCAGAGATAGATGCAATAACGCCATCTACCCTACTACTTATAAACGATTTGATTGCTCGGTTTTCTCGTTCTAAACTATCTCTCGACTGGCTAATAACCACGTTATAGCCTTTCTCTGAAATCACGTCTTCTATTCCCGTAATCGCCTGAGAAAAGAATTCCTCCGCCAACTGAGGCAATACTACGCCAATGGTAGAAGTCCGATTTTTCTTTAATAAAATAGCAGCAGGATTCGGCACATAGTTGAGTTTCTTCGCTACCGCAAAAACCTGTTCTTTCGTTCGTAAACCAATTCGAGGATGATTTTGCAAAGCTCTCGAAACCGTCGATATAGAAACGCCTAATTCCTGAGCAATCTGTTTTATGGTAACTTGTGATTTCTGCATTGCACACTATTCTTTTAATTCATTCAAAGTACAAAGTAACAAGATTTAGTACTCAAAACAAGTGCTAAATCTCGAACCTGACTATTTGAGAACGATTAAAAAAAAATACATCCAAAATTCTTGCGTTCTGTGCAAATGATTGTATCGGCTAATTACCTGATAGTTACCTTTAAAATGACTTTTAAAATAGCTCATTAAGGAAAAAGCTATTCTTTATATCCTAAAATTTATATTCCTTTGGAAGATAATCATAATCAATCAACTATCGCAAATGTACCCTTCTTGTATTGAAACTCAATTTGAAACGACTTTTGAAAAACAGCCTACTTTGGTAGTGAGAGCTCCTGGACGTATAAATCTAATTGGTGAACATACCGACTATAACGACGGTTTTGTACTACCTGCTGCCATTGATAAAGCGATTTACTTTGCTATTGCTCCACGTACCGACGCTGTTTGTAATGTGTTTTCGTTCGATTTTAAAGAAGCTTTTTCCTTCGATTTAGATAACCTTATTGCACAACCAAGACACTGGGCAAACTATCTGATGGGGGTTGTCGATGAAGTAAAAAAAGCAGGTAATGACATTAAGGGATTTGACCTAGTCTTTGGAGGTGATATTCCGACAGGGGCAGGTGTTTCTTCGTCAGCAGCAGTGGAAACAGGTTTAGCTTTTTGCTTAAACGAACTATTTGCGTTGAATTTACCGACCATGAACATGGTAAAAATCGGTAAAGCCGCTGAAAATAATTTCGTAGGTGTCAACTGCGGTATCATGGATCAGTTTGCTTCTATGTTTGGCAAACAAGATTCGGTAATCCGTTTAGATTGCCGTGATTTATCGTACGAATATTTCCCTATCAAATTACCTGAACATACCGTTATCCTATGTAATTCTGGCGTTAAACATTCACTTGGTGACTCTGAATACAATACCAGACGTTTAGAATGCGAAGAAGCTCTTAGCATTATTGCAACTGCTTATCCTGCTGTTAAAAGCTGGAGAGACGTATCTTGGGAAATGTTAGCGAGTGAAGAAAGCAACATGAAAACCAATGTTTTCAAACGTGCAAGATACGTTGTAGGGGAAATTGAACGAGTAGTAGTAGCTTGTGATGCCTTAAACGCAAACGATTTAGCTACTTTCGGAAAGAAAATGTATGAAACCCACGACGGACTACAACATGATTATGCCGTAAGTTGCGATGAATTGGACTTCTTAGTGGATCAAACAAGAGACGACGAAGCCGTAATTGGTTCACGTATGATGGGTGGTGGCTTTGGAGGTTGCACTGTCAATATCATTGAAAAAAGTAAAGCCGCAGCATTTTTAGCACGCATTGGCGAAGCATACCAAGCAAAATACGGACAAGAATTAGTAACCTATCAAGTGGCACTAACAAACGGAACAGAACGCTTATAATACGATTTAGTTATCATGATGAAATTTGAATGTTAGGTAACAAGACGTTATTAGTTAGTCGTATATCTGTTATCAGGAGGCACTCAAAATCAATAGGTTAAACCATCATGTTAGTACAGAAATATTATTCATGGACTTAGATTTTAGATAAAATATATCTGGTACAACCTAACATTCGAATTTCAAAATCCATAATCCATCATCAATACAATGAATTTCGACGAAAATCCACATAGAAGATATAATCCCTTAACCGATAGCTGGGTATTGGTTTCACCACACCGTGCGAAACGACCATGGCAAGGACAGGTTGAAAAAATCACTAAAGAGGAAAAGCTTTCGCACGACCCTAGTTGCTACCTATGTGCAGGAAACACTCGTATCAATGGCGAAGTGAATCCGAACTACACGGGAGCATTTGTGTTCGAAAACGATTTTGCAGCCTTATTATCAGATACTCCAGACGAAAGTTTTGAAGACGGTGAACTGTTCATCGCAAAATCTGAAAAAGGACTTGGGAAAGTAATTTGTTTTTCGCCTGCTCACGACCTGACAATTCCAGAAATGGAAGAGTCTGCCATCCGCAAAGTGGTGGACACTTGGGTAGATGAATATGAGTCAATCGGTGCGAAACCTTTTATCAATTATGTACAAATCTTTGAAAATAAAGGCTTTGCAATGGGTTGTTCAAATCCACACCCACACGGACAAATCTGGGCTCAGAGTTCCGTTCCAGACGAACCGATGAAAAAGCAGCTTGCTCAATTAAAATACTGGAACAAGCACCAACGCTCGTTATTATCGGACTATCTATCGAAAGAGCTAGAAAAGAACGAACGAGTTTTGTTTGAAAATGAGCATTTTGTGGCACTAGTTCCATTTTGGGCAGTATGGCCCTTTGAGACCATGATTGTTCCAAAGCGTAAAATGGCTCGTATCAGCGATATGACTTCCGAAGAACGTGACGCTTTAGCAAACGCCTACAAACGTTTAACCACTCGTTACGATAACCTTTTTGAAACCTCATTTCCGTATTCAGCAGGGATTCACCAAGCTCCTACAGATGGAGAAGCTCACGACGAATGGCATTGGCATTTTGCCTTCTATCCGCCGCTTTTACGTTCAGCAACTGTGAAGAAATTTATGGTTGGGTACGAAATGTTAGCCAATCCTCAACGAGATATTTCAGCAGAAAAAAGTGCCACAATTCTAGGAGGCTTATCAGAAGTACATTATAATTTGAAAGAAGTTTAAACAAGCTTTTAGCAATAATTATCAGTTAATAGTATATCTGTTATCAGTAGGCACTCGAAATCAAGAAGTTAAGCCATCATCATAGTGTAGAAATATTAGCAAATTAATAATTTCATTAAATACCTGATTTTTTTGAAAAACTAATAACCATTAAGGAGTTGAGTCTATCAAGTTTTATCATGATCACTCAATATTCTTAACTCCTTAATGGTTATATGTATGACTGAGAGAATTGCCTCTTTTAAAAAGTCAAAAGTTTATGAGTGACTATCGCTCAGATTAAAGCTAAAAGTAGCTATTTTGACAGAATATTATTAGCTACCGAATGCTTTAATCTTTCAACGCTACACTTTTTATTCACCTCCTTTTCTTCTTAAAATACATTCCGTTGAGACGATAAACGTTCAATCAATAAACCAATAATACGTTTGTTGATGGCATCTTCTTCTTCAAAATAACGAGTAAGCTCATCAACAGTGAAAAGTCCGACAACGATTCCCTGAAAATAGCGTCTAATTTGAGTGTCTTTTTTTAGGGAATTCTCAATAAAAAGAAGCTTTTCTTGATCTGATAACTGAACAAACGCAGTTTTCTGCTTTTGGCAGTAATGTTTAAAAGTCGCAAGGATAAGTGGATTCTGCCATTTTAAGATAGGACGTAATGTTTCATTCTGAAAATGCTCAACTGCTGTTTGTAGCCCTTGTTCGGCAATGATTGAAGGTCGTAAGCCTATTAATTGTGTATCTCTTTCCATATTCAGCTAACAATTCAACTATAAAATTGTTTTCAGCTAAGTATTAAGGCATATTTACGTTAAGAATCATGTAGAAACATAAGCAATTGATTACCAAATTTTCACACAACTATGTTTTCTATCTTTCTATGTGGTTAAATAGGTCGGGGTGCTTACACAAACTGAACTGCTAACAAACTGATGGTTAGTCCCAACAAAGTTCCTGCAAGTACTTGTAGAGGCGTATGGGCATTGAGATGAAGTCTGGCAGAAATCAAAAAGCCCATCAATAAAATCAAGACTAGAATCGGATAAAACAGATGTGATTCTTCAAAACGAATGGCAATTCCAATCATAGCACCTACCGTTCCGCTAATACCCACTGCATGAGCCGAAATTTTCCAAAAAAGACTGATTAACGCAACCATCGAAAGCGAAAACGTAATACTTGCCAAGATTAAAGAAATCTCTGGTAAATGCCCCCAATTATCGTTTAATGAGAAAAAGGCCGTGATGGCAACATAAATCACTACGGTAAGCAGATAAGGAATCCTACGATCTTCTAACTCGTCCATCTCTAAACTCTTCACAACTTTAAGGCGATACAAGAAATAAATACTGATGGCAGGCATCAAAAAAGTGTGAATAAAAAGCAAAAGTAGCAAGGTAGATTTTATGGAAATAGCTCCTATCAGTGTTTGATTATTTAAGACCGATAAACCCTCAATTACGGTGGGCGACACATAAAATAATAACGTAAATAATATAGTTGGCATCAAAAGCGGATGCAGCAGAATAGATAAGAGTTTGGCTAATTTAGTAATCAAAATATAGTTGCTTATGTTAAGTGTCGATGGTAAGAAATTCATTGAGCAACAGTCTGTAAATCGGTTCAGATTAAACTTCACTAAACACAAAAACCAATGCTTATTCTACAAAAATAAGCATTGGTTTAAGAACTTAATATCAAAATGTCATTTAAAGTTGTTTTCGTAGGCGAGCAACTGGAATATTGAGCTGTTCTCTGTATTTAGCGACTGTTCTACGAGCGATGTTGTAACCCTTTTCGTTCAAATATTTTTCTAGTTTATCATCCGATAACGGATTCATTTT
>JARXAV010000107.1 GCA_029865665.1 Flectobacillus sp.
AATTAAAGGCGGAAAAGGTGGTGCAACTACCAATGGCGAAGGTAATTTCAAACTAGACTTACCAACGGGCAACGAAACCTTGGTTATTTCGATGGTAGGTTACAAAACCAAAGAAGTATCTGTAAGTGGAAGAAGTGTAGTCAACATTGTTTTAGAAGATAATACCGCTGCGATTGATGAAGTAATCGTTGTGGGTTATGGTGAACAGAAGAAAATTCACGCTACTGGGGCGATAGCAACAGTTGATATGAAATCAGTAGAGGATTTAGCAGTGACAAGTTTAGGTGCTGCCATTGTAGCTCAAATGCCAGGAGTTGGTATTTCTGGAGGTTACAATAGACCAGGTGTAGCTCCAACAATTACAATTCGAAATCCAATCAACTTCGGAAAAGATAATGCTGCTATTGATGGAACGACCAATTCAAATAATCCACTTTATGTGATTGATGGAGTAATTAGAACACCAGAGGATTTTAATAACCTTGATGTGTCAGAAGTGGAAAACGTTTCTGTATTGAAAGACGCTGCCGCAGCAGTCTATGGTTCAAGGGGAGCTAATGGTGTTATCATTGCGACCACCAAAAGAGGTAAATCAGGCGCACCTAAATTTACATATAGCTCAACATTCGGTCTTACGGATGCCTATTCACATGCTAAGGTGATGAATGCTTATCAATTAGCAACTTACATAAATGATTATAACTATAAAACTACAACTCCAGCAGTTACACTGTTTGCAGAAGATGAGTTAGAACACTTTAAAGGTGTTAATTATAATTGGTTGGATGATGCTTGGAAAGCTGCTTTACAAACTCGTCAAACACTAAATATTAGTGGTGGTTCAGATAGGGCAACTTATTTTGCTAGTGTCAGTTACAATAATCAAAATGGTAATTTTGATAAAATTAACTATGATAAGTGGACGTTTAGAGCAAGTACTGATGTCAAAGCTGGAAAGAACTTAAAATTTGGCTTATCAGTAAGTGGTGATATTTCAAAAAATGAAAAGTATCTATTGAAGCAAGGTGGATCCAATGAAGAATTAGATTATCAAACCTTAATTGAAATGGCACCTTTTAGACCAGCTTACGTCAACGGGTATCCGATAAATCCAATGTCTGGAACAAACTTTGCTGGTCAAAATAACGTGTTAACTTTTCACTTTTTTGAAGCACAAAACTCGAATAACTATACAAGAACGAAAGCTAATGGCATAAACGTGAATGCCTCTGCGGAGTACGATGTTCCATTCATTAAAGGCTTAAAAGCGAGAGTAAACTATAACTTAAACCAAGAAAGCTCTTATGCAAAAGAGTTTGGGACAAGTTTATTGTTATATGACTTATCAATGGAAGGAAGCAGAAAACATATTTATGCAGGAACTCCAACTACAGCAAGAAAAGTAGTTAATGGTAGTAGCTTACTATACGACGCAAAAAATCAACCATCTTATACGTTAAATGGTTCGCTTTCTTATAACAGGGATTTTGGCAAACATAGTGTATCTGCTTTAGCACTTTTTGAACAAAATGAATACTACCAAGATTATTTAAGATCTTCATTGTCAGGCTTGATTGACGGAGCATCGGATAACGCTTCTTTCTCGGCTGGTACAACTCAGATTCCAGCAGGATTTGCTGCACTAACAGAATCTCAGCGTGAATCAGGCAGGCTTGCTTATGTAGGACGTATCAATTATACCTACGCAGATAAGTATTTAGCAGAAATTTCAGTAAGAAGAGATGCTTCTACCAATTTTATTGCCGCTAATCGTTGGGGAACATTCCCTTCATTATCGTTAGGATGGGTAATGTCTAAGGAAAAATTCTTTAATAATGCCTTCCCAAATGTAGATTTATTCAAAATACGTGCATCAGCGGGTCTTTTAGGACAGGATAATACGAAGCCGTATATGTGGGCGAAAAGTTATGAGTTAATAAGAGCTGACCAAGGAGCTGTATTTGGGGGTAATAATGCTATTAATTCTGCAACATTTTATAAAGTTGCTATGCCAAATCCAGATTTACGCTGGGATGATAACTTGAAGTTGAATTTTGGGATTGACATGACAACTCTAAAAAGTCGTTTGTCATTTAATTTAGACGCTTTCTATGATAGAAGATTTAATATGATTTCAGAAGTTACGGCGGCAGCTCCTCTGACAATCGGTTTGGCTATTCCGAGTGAAAATTTTGGAGAAGTAGAGAGCTTTGGATATGAGATTTCATTAGGATGGAAAGATTATATAACAAAAGATTGGAGCTATAGTATCAAAACAGGTCTCTCTTGGAGTGATAATTATGTTGTCAATAAAAGTCAAGCAAGTTCAGTGAGAGGTACGTTAGAGGATGCAATTGGAAGATCAAGTGATATTGGATTCTTAGGATATAAAACTGTAGGAATTTTAAGAACACAAAGTGACTTAGATGCTTTATTTGCTAAATATCCTAGCTATACAATTGAAGGAACAAAACCAGAATTAGGTTCGCTATACTTCGAAGACGTAAGAGGTTTACCTGTCTTCAATGCAGATGGTACATTTAAAGAATATGGCCCAGCTGATGGTAAAATTACAAAAGAAGATAGAGTAGTCTTAAGCGATAGAGCAGGTAATAACTATGGGTTAAACCTTAATTTTAGTACTAAGTACAAAAATTTAAGTTTTTCATTTAATGCAGGAGGTTCATTTGGAGGGGTTACTGAAGTTGAAACTGTTGCTCGTGGATGGAATAATTCAAACAATGTGAATTTTAACTCAAACCTACCTGAATTTTTAGTTGATCACTGGACTGTAGATAACCCTAATGCAACGTATCCAGCCCCAATTGCTCGTACAGCAACAGGATTGAGATCTGATTTTTGGATGTTAAGTGGATTTACAGCTTCAATAAGAAATGCGAATGTCTCTTATGAATTGCCAAAAGCAATGGCAAGTAAACTAGGTGTTGGTAATGTTAGAGTGTATTTAACATCTAACAATCCGTTAAATCTAATTGACCCATTCTGGTACAAAGATTTTTCAGGTCAATACAACAGATATCCAACTTTGAGATCATTCTCTGGTGGTATCAACTTAAGTTTTTAATTGAAAAATTTAATAGATATACTTAATATTTCTATGTGATATAGCCAATCGACATTTCATTCAAGTTATTAGTCAAACATAGAAATATTAAGTAGTCTCTAACATACAAAGTCATGAAAAATTTACGATTATTTCTTTCAGCAATCGTTTCTGTATCGCTCTTTTCTAGCTGTGAATCGGTATTAGATAAAGAAGATTTAAGCCAACTATCTCCAAGCTTCGTCATGAGCGATTCGCTATTAGTTGGAAATGTAATGAATAACATTTATAGAGTCAATTTACCCACTTGGGGAAACCCAATCGCATCGTTTGGAGATACATACCAGACGGCATTAACAGAAGAGTCATACTATAATAGTTCAAGTGCCAATGCTTTTATAGAAGGTGGTATTGCAGCTACGTCTATTACGGAACTAGGAACGAGTAATTCCGCAACGGGAAACTACGGTAAAATTCGTCAAATCAATGATTTTTTACAAGATGTTAAAACTTCTCCTATTCCCCTTGCCACTAAGAATCGTTTTAAAGGGGAAGCACTATTTTTTAGGGCTTGGAGATATTTTGAGTTAGTCAACTTATATGGAGGTGTTCCCTTGATAACAGAGCCACAAGTTGTACTTGGTGACGAAGCTAGACAAGCAGCTCTAGTTCCTAGAAGTTCAACGAGTGATTGTTTGAAACAAATTGTAGCGGACTTAGATTCTGCAGCAGCATACTTACCCGCAAACTGGTGGAGTACCTCGTCAAACTGGGGAAGAATTACAAGTAAAGCGGCTCAAGCGTTTAAAGGAAGAGTCCTTCTTTATGCTGCGAGTCCATTGTTCAACCCTTCTGGCGACATTACTAAATGGCAAACTGCGTATGATGCAAATAAGAAAGCTTACGATTTTCTAGTGGCTAATAAAGCTGCGTTGATTACTGAATATGGTAAAATTTGGTTTACGGAAGTAGGAAATGCAGAGGCTCTTATGGTTACAGGATATAATGACATCGACTTGAGTAGTAGTAATTTACGTAGAACTTCCCCATGGGAAGGATCAGCTAGACCTAAATATTCACTCGGTTCTGGCTCTGCTCAACCTTCGTGGGAAATGATAAAATCTTATCCTATGAGAGATGGTAAAAAACCAGGAGAATCAACGAAATATGTGTATTCTGATCAACTATTTTATAAGAACAGAGATCCTCGTTTTGAGGCAACTATCGCTTATAATGGTTCTGTTTGGCCTATGACTAACGTACTTAATAACCGACTATGGACATACCAAGTAGCAGGGAAAACAGTTGAGAATGGCAATGTAAATGCTAGTACTCAAGGATTTTATACAAGAAAAGCTCTTCGTACTTCAGATGTAGCAGGTTCTACAGCGAATAATACGTTCTCAGGTACAGATTGGATTGAAATAAGATTTGCTGAAGTGATTTTAAATTTAGCAGAAGCGGCAGCGGCAATAGGTAAAGTTGATGAATCAGTAGCTTTAGTAGGGCAGATTCGTAAGCGAGCAGGTATTGAAGCAGGTACAGACGGACGTTACGGAATTAAAGCTGGTATAACGAGTGCAGAATTAATTAATCTTATTTTAGATGAACGATTAATTGAATTTGCTTTTGAAGGAAAGCGTTTCTTAGATATGCGTCGCCATAGAATGTTAGAAAAGTACAATACTCAAAAAGGTAGTAAAGTTGTCATATCTATTAAAACAGGAAAAACAGCACCAACAGCCGCTGAGTTAGCAGGTAATATTGATGACTTGTATAATAACATTTTTAGTATTACCATAACTCCGAATACGTATATGAGTAGAACTTACGGATACAATTCTAAATACTATTTCTTCCCTATACCACAGGGAGCAATTGATGGAAATCCTAAGATACTCCAAAACAATAACTGGGGAGGTACTTTCGACCCGTTGCAATAGTGTTAAACCCTTTCAAATAACAAAAAAGTCGCTCAAATTTGGGCGACTTTTTTTGTTATTTGAAGTATTGAAATTACTGATAATATCCTACATTTTTTGGTGAAAATTATATACAATTATTTCTACGTATAGTCATAAATTTGTATAGCAAAACCTACTTAATCACTGTCTATTTAAACCGTATAATTCCTTATTTGAAAACAATTTAGCCTCATATATTTTTCTAACTTAAACTATTTTAAAATGAAAACATCGAAATTTTTTCTTCCCCTGATTGCCTTATTTTTCTTTATTAGTACCGTTAGCTCTTTTGCTCAAAGTACTGTTTCCTTTAGCTTTATAGCAAACTTTTCTAGTACAAATGCCCTTCTTGGCGAAGAAGAATACACAATAACATTCTATGGTGCATCGGGAGAAATAGTAGAGAGCAAAGCGTTTAATACTTATCAAGGTAATGAAGTCTTTTTTGATATTCCAACTGGATACTATAGCAAAATAGAAGTGTATAGTCCAAGCACAATAGGCTATCTATACCCATACTCCGACCTAGAAATATACATAGGAGGAGTTAGTTCTAATCAAGGAAGTGATGATCAAAATATTAGAATATTTAATGGTGACACAATGAAGGTGACGAATATCAATATAATTGAAGAAATGAACCCTCAATTATCTATAATAGCGTTATAAATAAACTTCCCTCGCTAAATTGTTTGAACAAGAGCTTCAGTAATAAATTACTGAAGCTCTTGAATATTTTATAACCAGCAAGCATTAAAACTTTTAAATAGGCAGGCATTGTCCTAGTCTGACAATGCCTGTTTTTTTTATTGCTATTTTTACAGCATAAAAACAGGGTATATTCAATCAAAAATATCCTTTTCGTTAAACATTATTACAAAACTAGCTGATATACAAAGATGAATTTCTTACAAAAAATTACGGCAACGGCTTCAATGATACTGCTTGCCTCTCCCATATTTGCTCAAAATACAAAACCTTATAGTTGGGATAATCTACCCAAAATTCAAGCTCCTAAATTCATGAAGGATACCATCAGTATTCAGACGTATGGAGCTGTTGCTGATGGTGTTACGCTAAATACACTAGCTATTAATAAAGCAATTGAGGCTTGTTCTAAAAAAGGGGGTGGCGTTGTGTTGATTCCTAAAGGAACATGGCTTACAGGGCCAATTGTCTTGAAAAGTAATGTCAACTTACACATCAAACAGGCTGCTTTACTATTGTTTACGACTGATAAAAGTCAATACGATTTAGTGGAAGGTTATTACGAAGGGAAAAAAGCAGCTCGAAATCAGTCGCCTATTTCGGGAACAAACCTCGAAAACGTAGCCATTACGGGAGGGGGAATTATTGATGGTAATGGCGATGCTTGGCGTGC
>JARXAV010000144.1 GCA_029865665.1 Flectobacillus sp.
GTTAGAATTTATGGTAAGTTTTGCTGAAAGGCATTTCAAAGCCAATGGCTCTAAGATACGTACGCTTTCGTATGGAGCTTTTTTAGCAGATTTAGTAAGTAATAATTATCTCACGAAAGCATAGTTTTCATTATTAACAGAAAAAAAAGGTCCTAAACTTGTGTTTAAGACCTTTTTTTGTTGATGTGATGTACAAATTCATATTTTACCCATGTAAACAAATGGGTATGAAAATCCCATATTACGAGCTGTTTGCATTTGCGGTAGAAGATGCTTCGTCATATTCTCTCTAAAGTCTTCTAAGGAAAGAGAGGCAAGGAATTCAGAACTTGTTGAAAATAAGCTATTATAGTCTTCTATAATTTTAAAGTTTTCTTTTGTTACGTGAAATTTAAAACCGTTGTATTGCATTTGAATGAATTCATCTACGTATAATTCTATAGAAGGCAATGTATTACTTTTAGCAGAATTAATATTTTTAGGAGTAGGAATAATATTCCAAAGTAGGTCATGAGCAACAAATGACCAAGGTAAAAAATGATCTAAACTTACATTTTGAAGTGTAATAGCTTGTTTGGAATAAATACATCTAAGATCTGGCGTTTCCTTAATATATTCCTTCCAAAAAACATTAGCCTGTTTTAAATCTCTTTGGGTTGGTTTCATGATTTTCTCAGAGAGTCCAATCGTATTTGGATTATTCTTCTGAAGAAATTTAATTAAATGCCAATAGATAAATCCTCTTAAAATTCCTTGATGTTTTTGGAAATACTCAACCCAAACCGTATTTAGTTCAATAGCGTCTTCTACAAATCGGTAAATTACGTTTTCGGGTCTATCCTTAAAATGCTTATTGGCTAGTTCTACGAGCGTACTATTTACCTGAGAATCTGGTAAACCTCTGGTTTCTGCTGTGAAATAAGGACGAATAAATCTAAAAGGAACCCATCTTAATAATTCTCGTACTTCGAGACTAAGTAGTTGAAGGTCTTTTTCGGAGAGTTTTGCATTAATTTGCTTCAATAATGATGGCGAGTTAACGCTATTATCAATGGAAATTTTACTTGTCACAAGTGTAGAAATCTTCTTGAATCCATCTTGCTTTCCAAATGAAAGTTTGAAGTAATCCAATGGATACCAGACATTTGCAATCATTCTAAGAGCAAGGTCATTTAGAGGGATTTTGGCATTCCCCTGTTCTTGTAAGCTATCCAAGATGGATAAAAACCAATAAAATTTATACGAGTTTGTCGTATCGGAAAATACAGATGCTAGTTTTGAGACTTCTAGCCCATCATTCTCAGGGAGTGTTATCATGTTTCATAGTTGGTGTTTAATTTGACAAAGATAAGTACTAAACGACCTACTACTTTAACATGAACGCAAAGATTTAATAGGATTATTTGCGATGACCACTAGCCCTATTTGTACCGATTTTTCGTAACTAGTAAAGTATCCATTTTGAGGTACAAATTACCTCAAAAAATCACTATTGACTCAACTTGTAAAAAGCAAAAAGTGCCTTAAAATACATTTTAAGGCACTTTTTGCTGCTGTATTTTTATGTTACTTACCTATACAAAACTTAGAGAAAATATTTGCTAGTAAGTCGTCCGTTGTGATTTGACCTGTAATCTCACCTAAATGATGCAAGGCAAAGCGAATGTCTTGTGCCAAGAAATCACCTGTAATGCTGAGGTCTAAACCTTCTAATACTTGGTTAAGGGCATCGTTGGTTTTGGTCAGGTGTTGATAGTGGCGGAGGTTGGTCACTACGGTATCGCCTGACTTGATTTCTTTGGTTTTTACCTTGTTAACTAAGACCTTTTTTAGCTTTTCGATATTCAAATCTTGCGAGGCTGAAATCCAAATGATGTCTGGAAATTGGGTTTCAAACTCTTGCTTTTTGTCGAGATTCAATTTATCGACTTTGTTTCCAACTAATAAATAAGGAGCGTTAAATGCTGCTACTTGTTGGTGAATGTCGGCTAACTGAATTTCGGATGCGTCAAAAAGATAGAGAATCAAACTTGCCTTTTCGATTTGCTGTTGGGTTCGCTCAATCCCGATGGCCTCAATGGTATCGGTGGCTTTACGAAGTCCTGCGGTGTCGATAAGTCTAAAACGGATGCCGTCGATAAACAATTCGTCTTCGATTACGTCACGGGTTGTTCCTGCAATGTCCGAAACGATGGCTTTTTCTTCGTTCAATAAACGGTTTAAAAGCGTTGATTTGCCTGCATTGGGTTTTCCGACAATGACGGTAGGAACGCCATTTTTGATAACATTGCCCAATTCAAAGCTTTCAATGAGGGGAATTAACACCGTTTGAATTTTAAAAATCAGTTGGCGGAGGTCGTCACGGTCGGCAAATTCTACGTCTTCTTCGCCAAAGTCTAATTCGAGTTCGATGAGCGATGCAAAATGTATTAACGATTCTCTTAACTGCTTGATTTGCTTTGAAAAACCACCTCTAATCTGATTGATGGCTGTTTGGTGCGACGCTTCCGAATCAGAGGCAATCAGGTCGGCAACGGCTTCTGCTTGTGCCAAGTCGAGCTGTCCATTCAAAAAGGCTCTTTGGGTAAATTCTCCAGGGTTTGCCAATCTTGCTCCTTCACGAAGTAGGAGTTTCATGATTTTTTGAATGATGAAATCTGAACCATGGCAAGAAATCTCAATGGTATCTTCACGAGTATAAGACGTAGGGGTTCTGAAAAGTGAAATTAACACCTCGTCCACAATCAAATCTCCATCTCGAATCGTGCCGAAATGGATTGTGTGTGATGCTTGTTTCTCCAGATTTTTTCCTCTGAAAACCTTATTAACCAACGAAATTGTATGTTCTCCCGAAACCCTAATCACCGCAATTGCCCCCACACCCGAAGGTGTCGCTACGGCACAAATCGTGTCGGCGTTGTAGGAGGTATTAGGTATGAGGTATGAGGTACTGGTTGGGATTATATCATTTTCTTTCATGTTACCGATGTTTAGCCCCTACGGGGCATCATTTCTTTGTGTGCCTCTGTGATACCTTTGTGTATCTCTGTGGAATGATTCTTTAAAACAATTCTTTCAATTTCATCGCAACACTCATATCACCAGAAATTTTGATTTTACCGAACATTACGGCTGACATCGGGTTTAAATCACCTGACATAAGAGCCAATAAATCAGCTATTTTTACGCTGATAGTACAGTCTGCTGCTTGGTCGTCGTTAGAAACTTGTCCGTCTGCGGTTAAGAAAATTACGCCTTCGTCGGTACTGAATTTGATAGAAGAACCTAATCCTCCTTTTGCTTGTGCTAATTTGTTTACTTTGGCTGTTAAGTCTGCGATTGTCATGGAAATATTGTCTAAATTATGATTTGGTTAGTTATCACCCTGACAGGGTGGTAGGGTTCATCCTTACCTTCCACAAATACTACGATAGTCGCAATATTGGCACGACGTAGTATCGGATGTTTTGGTGAACTCCTGACTTGGGTCGAGCAATTGATGCACAAATTCGGTCAGGTATTTTTCTGATTCTTGAATAAAATCAGCAGGTGTTTCGTTTTCGGTAAACTCAAAGGTAGGTTGCAATAAACCTTCTTCGATGTTCCGAAGCGAATAAATTCCTGCGTTGACGATGTTTTCGTTGGGTCGTAATTGCATCCCGCCAATGGTTAAACCCTTGTTGGACAGCATGAGTTTCATGACCATGTATTTATATAACCAAAGTTGCCTGATTTTGTCTTGGTCTTTTCCTTCTAAAAACTTTTCGGGAATGTCTTCTCGGTTGATTTTTAGGTCTTTGGCTTCTACTTTTCCCGTTTTATAGTCAATTACTCGAACTTGGTGCTGGTTTACACGGTCAATACGGTCGATTCGTCCTGCTACTTTCAACGGAATTTTTCTTCCCTGATACGATACTTCGATAAAGACATTCAGTTGTTTTTCGACATCTAAAATCTCAATTGGAAAGGATTCATGTTTTAGCTGATATTGGAAAAAAGAACGCACCACACTTTGCCCAATTTCCCGCATGATATAGTTCATGCCTTCGTTGGCTCTTCTGCCCTGATTGGTTTGAGCAAACGCTTCGTCTAAGTAGGTGTTCAAGTTGCCCAAAACGTTCTCAATATCTGTTTTTTCAACCAAACCTCCCTTGGCAACCAAATCCGCATCAATGTTTTCAAAGGTTTTGTGAATCCAATTCCCGAAAGCATCAGCACCTACTTGTTCTTCTACTTCATTTTCTGCTTGAATGCGAGCAACTTGACTAAAATAATAGCGTAGCGAGCAGTCCAAAAACTGGTTAATATGCGACGGATACACTCCTCGTACAGCGATTTCACTTTCAATAAACGCAATAATATCTGGCGTTTTGGCAATTGCTAATTTTGTTTCTTCTTCTTGAACCGTATTTTCTTTTCTGTCGAACGTAAGTTCTGGATACGTAACGTTCAGGTTGGGATTCAGCTTCTTTAATTCGTATTCAATTTGTAACAGAAAACGACTTTTATCGGCTGCTCCATACGTATCCGAAGGTAAAACGTGTACCAAAACCACATCTTTGGCTCGTTGTAAAAGCCTAAAAAAGTGATAGGACATCACGGCATCGGCGTGGTTATGCGTTGGCAAATTGAATTGTGGGTCTGCCAGTGCATCAAAAGGAATTAGGGTGTTTTGGCGTTTTCCCAAGGGTAATTTTCCTTCGTTGACCGATAAAATAATCAATTGGTCAAAATCCAGCGTTCGGGTTTCTAGCATCCCCATGATTTGGAGGTTTTCGTCCGTATCCGATTCAAATGGAATTTTGGTCTGTTTTATCAATTCGTATAAAAACGTTCTGAAACTACGAATACTCACCGTGTCCGAACGCTCGTTTACGATGACTTCCATGCGTTGCAAAATGAGGTAAAATTGATATAAAAACTCGGTTTCAACCGCATCTTGATTTTCTTTGTAAACTGCTCTTAGTAAATCGGTTAGTTGGTAAAAAACCTTGATTGCCTTTTTCGGGTCGTTGTGCCAATGGGTAAAAACTACCTCAAAAAGTGGGTCATGATTCCCTAGCTCTAACAACTCTTTCTGACTCAAGAAAACCTTGTTTTTCTCTGTGATTTCTTGAATGGTATGCTTTATCGGATTAATTGTTTCTGCTGCCATTGTCTGTGTCCTCACAGACGATTCGATTGCTTCCGCCGCCGTTGTCTGTGTCTCCACAGACGACTTTATCGACCCGATTGTCTGTGAAGACACAGATAATGGCGACGACGGTTCGGCTGCCGTTGCCTGTGTCTCCACAGATGACTCTATTGACACGATTGTCTGTGAAGACACAGACAATGGCGACGACGGTTCTGCCCATAAAGGCAAATTAATTTCTTCGTATTTCCGAACAAAAGGGTGATTCAAAATACGAATGACCTGTTTGTGCGAATATTTCGGAATTTTGATGGTATCGCCTTCCGCATTTTTAAACTCCACCAAATTCCGTTGCATATCGAACATTGCTTCGATAAGCGTAAAGAGCATGGAGTTTTTGAGCGAAAGCCCCATCGTGATGTTGAACTGCTCTACCGAATCATCTAAGGCATTCATCACAGGACTAAGGAGGTTTTCATCACCCAAAACAATGGCTCTTTTGACCTTTTTAGCTTCGTCTTTTTTCCAGTTATTAAAAATATGACCCGCTACTTTTGCCTGCATACTGGCATTGGCAACGCCCATAATTTGAATGTTCTTATGACCTGTCAACAACTCATTAATTTCCCACGTCCATTCGTTGTTAAAGAGCGGTGTTTTGCCCGTTTTATCATCGCCTTTTTTGTAGGTACGTAACCAATCACCCGCTTTTTGGTCGGTATTATTTAGGTAATAGCTGTCTGAATCCCAGATAGTTTCGGCAAAATCCTTCTTTTTTAAGAGCGTGCGAATGATTTTTTCTTCGGCATCACTCAAGGCATTAAAGCCTACAAAATAGTATTTGCTATGTTGGTTTTTGTCTAACAAATAATGCTCTACATTTTCTGCCAACATACGGTATGCCATACCTCGATAAACCAAGCCTTTTTCGTTGAGGCGGTGTCTTAAATTGGCATAAACGGTATCAATATTTTCAAAAAGCTTAAAATAACGGTCAGTTCTGGGAGTTCCTTTAATCGTTCTGCCCGATTCGCCCAACTGCATTTGCCAACGTTCTAGGGCTTTTGCTTCCGACATAAAACTAAACAAAGCCTTGGCGTTTACAAGGTATTGGTCAATTTTGTCGAAGTCAGTCAGCAGGGTAGGAGCCCATGTCATAAAGCGTTCAAACACGACTAACGGGTCAATTTCTTTGAACACATCGTAGAGTTCAAAGAGCAAAGCCACTTGGTCAATTTGCTTTAATCCAGTGGTTTGAGCCACAAAATCATCAATCGCCAATACGTCTGGAGCAAGAAAAGGCTTATCTGCCAAACGAGCTAATGCCTGTTTGAAATATAAGACCCCACGACGAGAAGGAATGACCACGCAAACCCGACTGAGTTGGTTGAGGCTATGTTTTTCAAAAATATGCTTGGCGGCTTGGTCAAGGAAGGTCATAAAATGTGTGTTAATCAAACAAAGGCCAGTCAACGCCCATGGCAAAGGTTCTGCCTATGCCTGCAAAACCTGGTGCAGCATAATATCCTGGGGCTAAAATACCACTGTTGACGTGCGAGAATTTAAAGAATAAACGGACACGGTTGATGCGTAAATCGGCAAAGGCATCTGCTTGCAAATACCCATTGATTAATTGCGTGTCTTGTAAATAAAACTGCTGTGTAGCAGGCATATACGCATTGGCGTAATAGTTTGATTTATAGTGTAATTCTAAACCAGTGGTGATGTACAAACGTTTGGCATACAGAATGTCAAGAGCTAAACGAGAATTGATAAATACTTTCGGAATACGGACTAAATCGGGGCCACTAGTAGTGGTTAAATACACCTGATTGATAGCAGAAAACATCCCTTTTCGGAAGTCGATTCCTAAGCCCGTTCTGAAAATCCCAATGGCTGCATCGGTTTGGGTAACAAGCCCTTTTTGGTCGAAATAAATGTGATTTTCTAAACGAGTAATGTCAACGCTTGGGCGGAAAACGAACTTACCCACTCGTGGACTTGCCGAAGCATAAATAACATCTGAAAGCACATTGTTCATGCCCGTTTTTGTCCAACGATACGAATTGTTGTACATAAATTGTTGGGCAAGGGTAGGGGAACTATAGGTACGAGTAAAGCCTGCACTCAACCATTTGCCCTGATATTCAAACTTAAAGCGGTAGTCTTTTCCGACTAAATACTCCAGTTCTGCATAAATTTTGGTGCTGTCTTTGAAGTACTGATTTAGCCAAATGCCTAAGAAATTTTCATTTTTACTGGTACTAAAATTATTCATCGGATTGCTGTACGTCAAGAAACGTTGACGTAAATGCAAGCGATAATTAAAACCTCTGTAAAAGCCTTTAATCCCCGATTTGTGTTCAAAGATGCTGTAATTCACTTCGTTATAAAGTGAATCGGCTGCTAATTTACTTGCCGTAGTGTCTGAATACGTTTTGGCGTAAAACCTTTCACTCAAACTAGTGCTGTATAATTTGTCCACGTACTGACTTTTGCGACTTTGGTAATCCAATACTTGAAATACTTGAAATGCCTTATAGCCCACATATTCATGATAAGCGTGCAGGTTAATCCATTTGTCACGAGTAGAAGCCGATTTCAATAACGCACTGTTGGTCGAATAACGAAGCAATGAATCGTAGCTAATACCTTGTTTCAAGACACCGCCTTCATCGTTTGAATTGTGGTCGGTGAGGTTGGCATGAGCTAGAATTAGGTACTTCTTATTTTTTGTCTGAAAATTGGTGTGCAACATAAAATCCCAGTGACCAATGGCATTATCGTTGGACGTAGTGGTTGATCCCACCAATTGTTTGGTGGCAGTAATCCGTTGCAGGCTTAACCCAATATTCCAGAGGGAGTCAATATTTCGGTTGAAATCGAAGCTCAAAATATCCTGTCCAGCACCTCCATTGGCATAATATACCTTTGAAAATGGCGATTTGGTGTTGTAATATTTCACTTCGCTTGGCTTTATCGCATACATAGCGTAAGCATCGTAGCCCAACATCGTACCGATTTGCTCAGGAGCTTGGTAAAAAATAGGGCGAATCGCTGTTCCTAAATTGCCTAAATCCTGATACAGGTTTTTATTACGGTTCACAAAATTGTAATTATGAAAACCATTGGCAAGA
>JARXAV010000225.1 GCA_029865665.1 Flectobacillus sp.
TATTCACCAGCCATTTGCTCAATAAGTAATTTTGCATCCTGCTGTCCTATGCCAAGGCTAGTGATGTATAAGGGTTTTACACTCTCCCCTCGCAAAAGCTCAACATCATTGGCACTTAAAAATTTGGTTTTTGCTACGCCAATAATGGGGGTTCTGAAAGGTAGTTCTTCATACAAATATGCCCCAAGCCCCTTCTTTTCTCCCAAAGTCACATAACTGTCCACGACAATACAATCAATCGGTTCTGAAATTTGAGCAATTGTTTGTAGAAGACAAGGTAATTCCCTTTTGTAAAAGCTACCAGACTCATAATCAGCGATATTGTCAATCACAACTTTGTATGTTTTATACGTTATTGCTTGCCAATCTTCAATTAATAAACAGGCACACTGAGCCTGTTTATCTTTATAATCTACATCAAATACAGCTATCATTATATTACAAATTCAACCAACGCTTCAAGTTTTCATTTTCAGCATCTATCAATTCTACATGATATTTGCCTTCTGGTGTAATTTGTAAATCTAAACCCACTTCGCTTAATAAAGCGGCAGTCATGTTTTCGAGTGGACTTGCTCCTGCAATACATTCGTCAAAATAAACTTTTAACGAATCGCCATAAACTAGTTCGCAAACGGTACGATAATCGCCAAGGGTATAACCAATACCCGTTTTACCATAGCGTTCCCACATCAACTTCATTACATCATTCAATGATTTTTGATGTTGGTGTTTTAGGCGAATGGTTAAGTCTAATAATAACGCAACCAACGCTCCTTTTTGATAAATCGATACTCGGCGGTCTGGAATAGAAGGCGTGTAACCATCTAACCATAAATCGTAAGACGACTCAAGCAATGACTGTACGGCACGTCCATCTTGCTCAAAGTGACGTTTCAAAACCGCCCCGAGTTCTTTTATGTATTCTGTGGCTGAAAAAACACCCGATTGAGCCAAGAATAAATCTCCAAAATACGTCGTTACGCCTTCTACGACAAAACCTGTTTCAAAATAGTTTTCTTGGGTTAAATCATAAGGCATCATTTCTTGCGGACGAATCTTACAAATATTCCAAGCATGGAATAATTCATGAGAAGATACCCCCAATAAATCTGCATATAAGCCATCTCCCTCACTAGCTGGCCCTAAGGTAATCATCGTAGAGTTACGATGTTCTACGCCATGATAACAGGCATTAGGCATAATCCAGTTAATGAAATGATATTCTTTTTCAGGAAAATCACCCATAAGGGCAATCTGGTGAGCAGAAAATTGCTCGAAGTCCGCTTTTATTTTTTCCCAGTTAGGTTGATAATCACCTAAAAACCAAACTGTAAAGTCTGTATCCCCTACTTTATACCCATCTTTTTGTAAATATGGACTAGCCAACATCGGCGAATCGACTAATTCGTAATAATCGTTCGCTAATAAAGTATTGCCTTCACGTTGCAATCCGCAAGCGATTTGGAAATTCTCAGGCATCTCAATGCTTACCTGATGTGGCTCAACAATTCTTCCGCTTACGTAAGGTAAACAGTTAATAAAATTGATGTACATCGTCTGATCGTCCAGATACGAGCTACCTGCATTGGCATGAACACCATTAGCACTTGGTAAAAAAGCAAAATAGCGAAACTTAATAATGACAGAACTCAGCCCTTTTGTAGCAATTTTCCAACGGTCTTTGCTGACTTTATAGAAATTAACAGCCTGATTAAAGGTATCAACTACTTCAAATTGTTGAATATTCTTGGCAAAGTTTTGAAGTTCATAACGCCCTGGTCGCCAAGCGGGTAATTGAATCTTAATACGGTCTGAGGTAATGTTTTCGACAACCATTTCAATCGTTAGGAAATGGTTATGAGGATTGTCTGAATAAATTTTATACTTCATCTAACAAAATGTTTAATTGACTGATACAGCAGGAGTGCTGTCGCCTAAGGTACTAAAAACCAGAATACCTTGAAGACCATCGAGTTGGAGAGGGAAATAACTACGTAATGGGAAACGTGAGTCACATTTTTTCTCTTTCGGTTAAAAAAACAAAAAATACGGTATTTTTCTGAGAAAGCCAACAGAAGAAAGGCAAAACACCTTCAAAAATACAACATTTATTGGGTTATGAATTTATCTTAATCTCTTTTTTATCGAATTTACTCATAATCAAGCCACAAGGGGTCATAATCTTTTAATAAAGTTTTTGAAGTTTTAAAATCTTTAAGTACCTTTGCAGTCCCATTTTAAGGGCATTGAATTTCTGTTATTTTGAAAAATTCGCTGATATTCGGACAGAATTTGAATAATTTTCAAAATATCTCTGAAAATCAGTTTTTTATACTCCAACAAAGACATTTAACATTTTCGGTAATCAAAATTACTTTGGCTTTTTTTAAAGTATTTTTCAAAAGATTTTCCGAAAAACAATTCAGACAAATAAAATGAAAAGAACGTTTCAACCATCGGTAAGAAAAAGAAAAAACAAACACGGTTTCCGTGAAAGAATGTCCACTCCAAACGGTCGTCGTACATTAGCGGCTCGTCGTGCAAAAGGAAGACATAAATTGACAGTTTCTGACGAGAAAAGAGGTAAATAATTTTTGAGTCGTTAAGGGTTAGATTTAAGTGTTATGCGTATTTTAACAATTAACGGTTAACCAGTTAACGATAAAAAAGTGAAGCATACTTTCCCAAAGTCCGAGCGACTTTCGAGTAAAAAGATTATTGATTCACTCTTCGATAGGGGTAGCGATAAAACACTTGGTGTTTTTCTCTACCCTTTTCGTGTTTCATGTCTTATTCAAGAACCCGACCAACAAGCGGCTACACCCGCTATTTTGATTTCAGTTTCTAAACGCTATTTTAAACATGCCGTTGATAGAAACCTGATAAAAAGAAGAATTCGAGAAGCATACCGCCTTCAAAAGCATCTCCTCTTAGAAAAACCCAATAAGCCCTTACCATCATCTATTGCTTTTGTGTATATTGCTAAAAAAATAGAAGATTATGCCAAAATCGAAAAATCCATGAAAGGAGTACTTCAGAAGATGATGTAATTCTTGACTGAAAAAACATTTTGGAATCGCATTTTCAAGGTTTATATTAGCTGTTTTCAAACCAATTATTCACATGGGCGTTCCTCAAAGATTAACGAATGGACAAGCTCTTTTATTAGACCTGTTCCATCAAGATTTGTCTGAAAATGATCTTCAAGAAGTGCGTAATCTGTTAGCAAAGCACTTTGCTAAAAAAGCAAGGGCAGAAGCTCAAAAATACGTTCTTGAGCATCAGATTACTGCTACAGACTTAAAACAGACAACGGACTCTATTAATGAAAGTAGAACAGCGTACCTTTATAAACTTAGACAAGAAAAATGAGGGTAGTTATTGACACGAACTTACTTTTCGATGCGGTTGCTCCAAATGGAGATAAACACTGGGTACTGGATTGCTTTTTTGATGATAGATTCACATGGATATTTAGTAATGAAATTCTATCAGAGTATGCAGAAATAATTGCAGGAAGTTTTGGAGAAAAAACCATGACATTTACCATAAGTGCGTTGATTAGTTCATTCAATCATGAACGATTCGAGCCTTCTTATAAATATCAACTGGTTATTGATGACAAAGATGATAATAAATTTGTTGATTGTGCCGTTGGCGCTAATGTTGACTTTTTAGTATCGGACGACAAGCATATCAAGCAACTCTTAAAGATTAAAGACTTATTTCCACCTGTTCCTGTGATTACTTCAACACAATTCAAAGCTATTTTGGATTTGAACGGAGCATAGAATCTACCAATGAATCAACACGGTAATCATTGACGAATTTTGACTTTTAAAAAAACTAGCGTAGTAAAATAGCTCACTGATAATACGCTTTGCTCTCAATAATTTTGTACCATGAATATGAAAATCCCTTTTAAAGGTCTTATTATCACAGGTGTTGCAGCACTTGGTCTTTCGCTCGCTTCGTTTACTGACCCTGGTGAACGTTTCTTTGATATTGCTAAAAACCTTGATATATATGCTACGCTCTTTAAAGAACTGAATCGTTACTATGTGGACGAAATAAACCCTAATAGAACGATTAAGATTTCGATTGATGCCATGTTAAAGTCTTTTGACCCTTATACCGTCTATTATGCGGAAGACGATATTGAGGATTATATGACCATGACAACAGGGAAATATAATGGTATTGGCATCATCACGGGAAATAGAGGGGATAAAGTTGTCATTATGGGTATCGACGAAGGTACGCCTGCCGAAAAAGCTGGGTTACGAATCGGTGATGAAATTGTGAAAGTGGATGGAATCGACTTACGTAGAAAAGGTATTGACCCTGGTAAGCTAATAAAAGGACAAACAGGTACTACCGTCAAGTTAAGTGTGAAACGCTATGGCAACGATAAATTAGAAGATATTATCGTAGCTCGTGAAGTAGTAAAAATGAAGAACGTCACTTACTACGGTATGATTTCGGACGAAGTGGGTTACATCGACTTAAAAGATTTTAATAGCACTGCTTCTAAAGAAATGCGTCAGGCATTTTCAGAACTAAAGGCTAAAGGAATGAAAAAGTTAGTCATTGACCTACGTGATAATCCAGGAGGATTATTGAATATGGCAGTGGACATTTGTAACATATTCTTACCCAAAGAATCAGAAATTGTAACGACGAAAGGGAAAGTTCAAGAATGGAACAAAACGTACATGGGCTTAAATGCGTCAGTAGATACAGAAATTCCAATCTCTGTGTTAACCAACTCTCGTAGTGCTTCGGCAGCAGAAATTGTTGCAGGTGTAATTCAAGACTATGACCGTGGGGTATTGATTGGACAACGTAGTTATGGAAAAGGATTAGTCCAAGTAACTCGTGATTTGTCGTACAACACCAAGTTAAAAGTAACCACAGCCAAATACTATATTCCAAGTGGGCGTTGTATTCAGGCGATTGATTATAGCCACCGTAATCCAGATGGAAGCGTAGGCAAAGTACCCGATTCGTTAAAAACAGCTTTCAAAACGAAAAAAAGTGGCAGAACTGTTTACGACGGAGGAGGTGTATATCCAGATATTGAAATTGATAAGCCACAACCAGCAGCAGTAAGTTTAGCCTTGTCGAACAAATATGTGTTATTTGACTATGCTATAAAATACCACTTTGAGCATCAGACAATCAAACCAGCAAAAGACTTTAGCTTGAGCGATTCCGAGTATATTGCTTTTGTAAAGTGGGCTATCAATCAGGATTTTGACTATACCACGCAAGCAGAGAAAGACTTAAATTTATTGGAAGCATCTGCTAAAAAAGAAAAATATTACGATCAGATTGCCGACCAAGTACGAGCCTTACGCTTAAAATTATCACACGATAAGGAGGCCGACATGATGAAGCATAAAGAAGAAATCAAAACGGCTTTAGAACAAGAGATTGTAGTTCACTATTACTTACAAAAAGGAACAAGAGAGCAATCTTTCGCCAAAGACCCAGAAATTCAATCGGCTTTAAAATTGTTTAACGATATGCCTCGTTATCAGAACATTTTAAAAGGCGTAAAATAATACTACTTCTAAAAAGGTCATCGCCAAGCGTCGATGACCTTTTTAGGCCATAGACCAATTTTAATCAAAGTATGTGTAGGCAAAATCCTGCACACAGACTATTTGATTGTGGTGAAATCTACTAACAAAAAAATATTATGTATCTTTGAACAGTAGTTAGCTGAATTGCAGGCAGAAGATTTCAAGTCGCTTCTCCATTGATTTTAACATTTTCCCCATGTCTTTAATATTAAGTATCGATACTTCCACTAAAGTTTGCTCGGTTGCGTTACACCAATCGGGAAAGCTATTAGCTTTATCAGAATTATTCACAGAGAAATCTCATTCGGGTTTACTTACCATGCTGTGCGAACAAGTAGTATCACAAGCAGGATTTTCATTTGATCAGCTTGACGCTATTGCCGTAGCCAAAGGTCCAGGCTCATATACAGGCTTACGTATTGGCGTATCTACAGCCAAAGGCTTTTGCTATGCGTTAGACAAGCCCTTGATTTCAGTGAATACACTTGAAGCAATGGCGTATCAACTGAAGGATTTCTATACAAAGAACACGTTCCTCTGCCCAATGATTGATGCACGTAGAATGGAGGTTTATTGCTTATTAATGAACCATGCGATGAACGTGGTAGAGGATACCAATGCAAAAATTATTGACGAAAATTCATTTGCAACAATCCTAAACAACAGTTCCATCGTATTTTTTGGGGATGGTGCCGCTAAATGCAAAGAAACACTCAATCATCCAAATGCAATTTTTCCAGAAACAGAGGTGTATCCTTCTGCCAAAACAATTGGACAACTTGCATTTAATCTTTTTGAAAAAGGAATAGTTGAAAATGTGGTTACTTTTGAACCCTTTTACCTCAAAGATTTTGTAGGAACAACTCCTAAAAAAGCCATCGTTACAGCATAGATCGTTACGTTATTCTTTGTTAATAAGTCGATTTCAACGATAACTTTACACGATTTTAACATTACGATAAAATCAAAATAGGTCAACCCCCTAATCAAATAACAAATGATTTCAGTAGCTTTGTGTGTTTATAATGGAGAACGCTTTTTAGAAGAGCAATTATTAAGTATAAAAGCTCAAACCTTGCAAGTGAATGAGTTAGTTATTTGTGATGATTGTTCGACCGATAAAACATTTGATATTATTACCCACTTTAGTAAGACCGTTTCGTTTCCTGTTCGATATTATAAAAATGATACGCAATTAGGTTCTACTAAAAATTTTGAAAAATGTGTTCACCTTTGTACAGGAGATATTATCTTCTTTTGTGACCAAGACGATACTTGGTTAACAGACAAAGTAGCCAAACAGGTAGCCTATCTGAATCAACATCCAGAAATCAATGCTGTGTTCTCGGATGGAGGCTTGATGGACGAACATTCTAAGCCCTTGGCTGGTAAAATTTGGGAGGCGGTATCCTTTGATACCAAAGCCCAACAACAATGGCTTAATGGCGAAGCATACAAACTTTTATACCGTGGTTATGTGGTAACGGGAGCAACTTTAGCAATTAGAGCCAGTATTTTACCCAGAGTCACACCTTTTCCAGACGGAATTAAGGAGATGATTCATGACAGTTGGATTACCTTGCTCTTGGCAATGAATAACGAAATCGGTTTTATCAACGAACCGCTTATTAATTATAGAAGACACGCTAGTCAGCAAGTAGGTTTCGGAACTAGCCAAAAATATGTTACGTTTACAGATCGTTTTAAACGACCAAGAACTGAGAAAATTGAACCAATTGAGAAAGAATTGACCAAATTAAAACAGATTTATGCTTTATTGGTTAATATTACACTCGTTCCAAAAAATAAATTAGCTAAATTAGCTACGCTAATCAAGCATTTGGAAAAGCGAATAGCTCTTCCACAAAATCGTCTGATGCGGATACCATTTATCTTTGTGGAGTTATTAGCTGGTCGGTATTATGACCCACAAAAACATTGGTGGAAAACTGTTTTAGGTGATTTACTTGAATAAGAAAACTAAATCAAGCGTTTCAATCTCGAAACGAGCTATTACCTCTTTTATATTTAAGTACAACTAGCATTAATTAAATTGACACAACAAGTAGCCATAGTTATTCCAATTTACAAGGAAGAAATGAATGATTTTGAAAAAAAATCATTCCAACAATGCTTGTCTGTATTGGGAGGACATCCTATTGTGGTTGTTAAACCAAAGTCATTAATGCTAAATTCGCTTAAAGAACGTTATCCTCAACTACAATTCAACGATTTTCCAGACCACTTTTTCAAAGGAATCGAAGGCTATAATAACCTGATGATTTCGGTGGATTTCTATAAAGCATTTTTAGATTTCGAATACATACTTATCTATCAGCTAGATGCGTATGTTTTTGAAGACCGACTTGTAGAATGGTGTAATAAGGGATATGATTACATTGGAGCTCCTCATATTGAGCCTGACCGCTGGGAAGTAGGCGGTAAAAACCCAGGGAATTATTTTGAAGGAAGGCGTGTTTTTATGAACGGAGGCTTTTCGTTGAGAAAAGTAAAACCTATCATTCGCTTATTGAAAGTATTAGATTTTGTTGGGCAACGTTGGATTTCAAACGAAGACGGTTTGTATTCGCTCCATTTCATTCGATTGTGGCCTTTTAGACCCTTAATGAATCTGCCAAACTGGCAAGAAGCTCTCGAATTCAGCATGGAACAATACCCTGATTTATGCTACAAACTTAATCAGGAAAGACTCCCTTTTGGTTGTCATGCGTGGGAAAAGTATGACTATGCTTTTTGGAAACCATTTATGAACGAAAAATAGCGTTTCTTTACTTTCTTACACTTTCTACCGAAGCTAGTACCTCTCCATTCCCTTTTGTCTAGTTCAAACAACACATTTCATGGAAGACATCATCATCAATAAAGTAGCCACTAGCGGACTCATCACCTTCGATTTAGAAGATCTTTACGATAAAAATGAACGAGTAATTTATGACTTAAAAGACAATCTTTTTATGGGAATGATTCTCAAAGAAAAAGATTTCAGAGAGTTTCTAAAAACACACGATTGGTCGCCATATACGGGTAAAAATGTGGCTATCATTTGTTCAGAAGATGCCATTATTCCTACGTGGGCATACATGCTTTTAGCCCTTAAACTAGAACCTGTAGCAAATGCTGTCGTATTTGGCGATTTGGCAGCCTTAGAAGATAAATTGTTCTACGATGCCATCGCAAAGGTAAATCCAGAAGATTATCGAGATGCTCGGGTGGTCGTAAAAGGTTGTTCAAAAGTACCTGTACCAACCGCAGCTTATGTAGAAATCACTCGTAAATTACAGCCCGTTGCTCAATCGCTTATGTTTGGCGAACCTTGTAGCACCGTGCCGCTCTATAAACGTCCAAAGGCATAAAGTGAAAAAGGCTACCATTCTGTTTTGAATAGTAGCCTTTTTCTTTTTTATACGTTACACCAACATCTTCTCTTTCTTTCCCAAATACGGAAGCCAACTCGCTTCGTGTGTTCCTCCAAAGTCTCGTAAAAACATCACAAAAGATGGTTTAAAAGGCTTTGATGCGAGGTGCATTCCTGCTTCTTCGGGTGTTAAATCTCCTTTTCGGGAATTACATCTACGACAAGCAGTCGTTAGGTTATCCCAGGTTGTTCTTCCTCCTCTTGATTTAGGCTGAACATGGTCGAGGGTTAAATCCTCTTTTGAGCCACAATACTGACACGTACCTAAGTCTCTCTTGAAAATGTTCTGGCGAGATAACATCACGCCTTTATAAGGCATATACACGTATCTATGAAGACGAATGACCGAAGGCATCGGATAAGATGCAGAAATACTGTGTAGTTGTTCGCTTTCCGATTCTGAAACTAAATCAGCCTTATTTAAATACACTAGTAAAAAGGCTTTAGGCACAGAACAAACCGTTAATGCACTGTAATCTTGATTTAATACTAAGACTTTCCTACCCATAACGTAACAGTTGATTTAAGCCCCTCCGAGCTGAGGCATTGATTAACATAAAAGGTTCGCCTGTCACTTAATGCAAATTACTGTTTTTTTAATAGAAAACAAGGGTTTAACGAAAAATTAGTTTCACCATAACATTTTGTTAATGAAAAACTTACAAGAATACTTACAACAGCCATTACATTTCAATACCGATTTGTCGCATCAGTTGGCTCGCATTAAAACTATGGCATACTCCTTGCTTAATTTTGTAGTCAAAAACCAATCTCCCCTCTTGCACTTCGGAAGCAAAACTAACGTTTTCTACAAAGCCCTGCGAAGCAAATTCGTCGCCCAATTCAACATCGTGTGTAGAAATAAAACCCGAAGCATTGGCTTTATGCAATTGCAACATCAAGGCTTTTGCTCCGTCATGACGGTCTTTGGAGTTTGTCCCTTTGAGAATTTCATCCAAGAAATAAAGTGTAGGAATACGTCCCTCCTCTTTCACTCGTATCAGCAATTGTTCTAGGCGTTTCAGTTCGGCATAAAACGATGACGTATCTTCTTCTAAAGAGTCTTGTGTTCGCATACTGGTAAACACTTGCATTCGGCTGCATTCAAACTCATCAGCACACACCACTGCTCCAGCCAAAGCCAAAACAGTATTAATTGCCACGGTACGCTGAAAAGTACTTTTACCAGACATATTAGAACCTGTAATAATAATCGTCTTCCCAATTCCTTCTAAAGCGATGTCATTACAAACTCGTTTGGTACTTCGAATCATCGGATGCCCAAGTGCGTTGGCTTTCAACAGTATTCCTTCTTCTTGAATACGGGGTGCTACAAAACTTGGATTCGCAAAGGCATAACCTGCCAAGCTATTCAACGCTTCGAACTGAGCAATGGTAGCTAACCACTGTGGCAAATCTTGCTGATGACTAGCTTTCCATTTTTCAAGTTTGTTAAAATACCAAATATCCCAGAGCGTTGGCAAGCCTACAAAAAACATAAAAAAAGGATTCGTACGGTTTGCCATACGACCCGTTATTTTACCTAAATTTAGTATCGCTTCGGATGCTCCTGCGACCTGTGCTTGCAAGTTTTTTAATGCCTGATTCTCAAAATCTTCTTTCGTAATTAAATCGGCTAATTGGCTGTAAGCCTTTAATGCTCCTTCAACCTGACTCGTTTGAGCCAACACCCGACCGATTTCTTCAAATACGCCTTTCAGAATCATTCCGTTAATTCCTAATGCCACAATGACCCAGCCAATGGGCAACAAACCAACCATCCAAGCGAACAGCAAGGGAACTGTTACAAAAGCAAGGTATTTTCCATATTGAAAAAGCGGTTCTTGAATCTTGGTATTAGCTGGACTATTATTCCACGCCAAGAGTTTATCTACAGGTTCAGCTACTTCTTCAATCAGCATTGCCGAAGCCTCAAAATTTTGTCGCCAATCAATTTTTGCTTTTAGCGTTCCAATCGCTTCTTGACGTTCTAAAATCGTAGTCGTCTCTACTGTTTCCTGTAACCATGAAGCCAACTCCTTAGCTCCTACGTAGGTATGCGTACGATTCAATAATTGGTAAATCGAATGTTTACCAAATATGTCTAAGTCGGCTGTATAAAAATGCTGGTTATTGGCAAAATTCAGCCCCGTTTCTGGACGAGTAAAGACGGATTCTAACCGATTTATTTCATCTTGATTCAGAGAGGCTAACAAACGAGCTTTGTCTCTTTTCTCTTTGATAGCAAGGTGTTTTACTACTGTGCCTAAAAAAATGCCGATTGCTACCAATAGGAAGATTAACAAAAACAATACATCGTAATTGACATATAGAAAATAGGCAAGCACGGCAAAACTCAAAAATAAGACAGCACGAGTAACAGCCCATTGATTGTATTGTTTCTGAAAACTACTAGCTTCTTGTTGAAACTCGTCAAAACGTTGTTGGAAAAGCGATTTCATATCGTATTCGTATTGAGAATAATGAAAGGATAAACAATCCTTAAAGCAAAGATAAGCCCCTATTTTGAATATCGCTTTTAGAATCTAGTATTCAAGAATCTTACACATAATTGAGGAAATAATTTTGTTTAACATTATTGATAAAAAATAAAACACTTCAAAAAAGTGCCAATAAACTCAAAAACAGCCATTTATATAAATTATTTTCATTTAGGCAGAAATATTTATCCCTTTTAATTTTTATTTTGTTTAATCTTTAAATACATTTGTTAAACAAAATCAACAACAAAAGACATGACAGCATTAGAATTCTCTTTCCATTTAGGTAATGTCTCAAAATCACTGAAGCCATTCGCAATGAAGCTTACTAGGGATTATGAAGATGCAAATGATTTGTTACAGGATACCTTGTTGAAGGCTTTCACCAATCGTGAAAAATATACGGAGGGTACAAACTTAAAAGCATGGTTATATACAATCATGAAAAATACCTTTATCACCAATTATCAACGTATGGTGCGTAAAAACACCTTTATTGATACATCTGACGACCTTCATTATATCAATACAATGGACAGTAGTACAGATAATTTGGCCTTAGGTTCATTTGCGATGGCAGACATTACAAAAGCCGTTACTGCCCTAGATGAATCGTATAAAACTCCTTTCATGATGTATTTCAGAGGATTTAAATACCATGAGATTTCAGAAAA
Organism: Flectobacillus sp.; assembly: GCA_029865665.1. The sequence goes on from JARXAV010000225.1 coordinate 12,203, forward strand.
ACTAAACATTCCGATTGGAACTGTTAAAAATAGAATTCACATTGCACGTAAAGAGTTAAAAGAGCAATTATACATGTATGCAGGTTAAAAAAACGCATTCCTATTTGACCTGTATTAATGGAAATCATTGTTCGAAAAGTATTGGGGTTTATTGCATTTCATCAACACTATTTGTAAAAAAATACTCCATAAAAATCAATCCTAAATGATTGATAACTTTTTGGTTAACAGAAGAAGTTCACAAATAGTCAGGCACTGTCTGACTTTTTTGTTTAAAAGAGTATTTCCAAAGTCTATTTGTTTATAACACAAATAGCATATCTTTGAAAGGGGCATTGGTTTTTAACGAACAAAACCATTTTTCTTTAGCACATCAACAACAAGTAAGGAATTTGAAACCAAGAATATGAAAAAAGTAATTGTAATCGGAGCAGGTTTTTCTGGATTAGCTACAGCAACAAGTTTAGCAACCAAAGGCTATGATGTTACGATTTTAGAAAAAAATAGCGGTGCGGGTGGAAGAGCGAGAGTTTTTAAAGAAGCTGGATTTACCTTCGACATGGGGCCAAGCTGGTATTGGATGCCTGATATTTTTGATAATTACTTTGCAAAATTTGGCAAAAAAACGAGCGACTATTACAATCTTGTTCGTTTAGACCCTTCGTATTCCGTAATTTTCCCTGGTAACGAAAGTGTTGATTTACCTGCAAACTTAGAAAAATTAGGCGATTTATTTGAAAGCATTGAAACAGGTAGCCGTGAACAATTAACAGAATTTTTGAAACAAGCAGCTTATAAATATGAGGTTGGTATCAGTAAATTTGTTTGGAAGCCTTCTCGCAATGTAAGTGAGTTCATCAGTTTGAAATTACTATATGATGTAGTTAGAATGGATGTTTTCCAGTCTTTTGCGAAACATATTCGTAAATTTTTCAAACACGAAAAATTGCTCAAACTGATGGAATTTCCAATTCTTTTCTTGGGAGCTACGCCAGAAAATACTCCCGCAATGTACAGCCTAATGAATTATGCCGAAATTCAATTAGGAACATGGTATCCGATGGGTGGAATGCACGAAATCGTGAAAGGGATGGTACAATTAGCAGAAGAAAGAGGGGTGAAAATCCGCCTAAATCAAGAAGTAACCCATATTGAGGAAATAAATGGCTTCGCTAAAAAAGTACATACCACTACGGAGATATTTGATGCAGATATTGTAGTCGGTAGTGCGGACTATCATCATATTGAAGACAAATTAGTTGCTCCCCAAAATCGTAATTACGACGAGGCATATTGGGACAAGCGAGTAATGGCACCTTCATCACTTTTATTTTATTTGGGAATCAACAAACGTATTGCGAAACTAAAGCACCACAATTTGTTTTTTGACGAAGACTTTACGCTCCACGCACACGAAATTTATACCGAACCAAAGTGGCCTTCAAAACCCTTGTTTTATGCCTCAGCTCCTTCTAAAACGGATAGTAGCATTGCTCCAGAAGGATGTGAAAATGTATTTTTATTGATTCCTGTTGCTCCTGATTTAGAGGATACAGAGGCGATGCGAGAACATTATTATACGATGTTGATGGACAAATTGGAAGCTTATTGCGGAGAGCCAATCCGTGAACACGTTATTTATAAACGTGGTTATGCCCATGCAGATTTCAAACAAGATTACCATGCGTTTAAAGGAAATGCCTACGGTTTAGCGAATACCTTGATGCAAACAGCCATTTTAAAGCCTAGCTTGAAAAGTAAAAAAATAAAAAACCTTTATTATACTGGACAATTAACTGTGCCTGGGCCAGGTGTACCACCGTCGCTAATTTCAGGTTTGGTTGTTGCGGATGAAGTCGAAAAAGAGTTTCCATTAAACTAGTCATTCAACACTAAAAAATATCGCTACTCACTCATTAATTATGGATTTATACAGCACCACCACCTTCAAATGCAGTAAACTCATTACGGAGCATTACAGCACGTCTTTTACGCTGGGTATCAAAACCCTGGCGAAACGATTTCACATGCCCATTTATGCCATTTATGCCTTTGTGCGTTACGCAGATGAAATTGTGGATACCTTTGAGGGAGTTGACAAACAAGCTTTATTAACTCGTTTTAAAGAGGATACCTACCGTGCTATCCAAGAAGGTATCAGTTTAAATCCTGTTATTCACTCTTTTCAACAGGTGGTGAATGAATATAAAATTGACTCCGAACTGATAGAATCTTTCTTGAAGTCGATGGAAATGGATTTACACTTTACAGACTATACACAAGCTGGCTATGAAACCTATATTTATGGTTCTGCCGAGGTAGTGGGTTTAATGTGTTTGCGAGTTTTTTGTGAAGGTAATTCGGAAGAATACGAACGCCTAAAAGATGATGCTCGTTTGTTGGGTTCAGCCTTTCAAAAAGTGAATTTTTTGCGAGATATAAAATCGGATTTTCAAGAACGAGGACGTACTTATTTCCCGAATGTGGACTTTAATAACTTTACGCTTAAAGATAAAGAAGCTATTGAAGCAGACATTCAGGCAGATTTTGATGCAGGATTACGAGGTATTTTACAACTGCCACAAGGAGCAAAAGCAGGGGTTTATCTTGCCTATAAATACTATTTACGTTTGTTCGACAAAATAAAACACTGCCCAGCTTCCAAAATTAAGCAAGAACGTATTCGAGTACCCGATTTTCAAAAAATCGTGCTATTGGCTCAAACCTACTTTCAGTTTAGATTAAACACGATTTAATGATTAATGCGTAATGGTTAATGGATAGATAGTATGATGGCATTTATTATCTACTCGTTAGCAGTCAATCCAAAATCCAGCATTCAAAATCCAAAATTACCTTCCAACATCATTCCCTAAAAGAAGGTATCTTTCAATAAGTATAAATTTAAGCCAATAATAATTACGGTAATCATCCACGAAGCAACTTGTAAGAAACGGGAGTTAGCAAACTCCCCTAGCTTCGATTTCTGTCCTGTAAAAACCACTAATGGCACTACCGCAAAACTTAATTGAAGCGATAAAATAACTTGACTAAGTACCAATAATTCTCCTGTTCCTTTTTCACCGTAGAGAATAGTTACCACAAAAGCAGGTACAACCGCAAGTAAACGAGTTACCATACGGCGTATCCATGGTTTTAAGCGTAGGTTCAAAAAGCCTTCCATCACGATTTGCCCTGCTAAAGTCCCCGTTAACGTAGAGTTTTGTCCAGATGCCAACAAGGCAACTGCAAAGAAAATACTGGCGAATTTAGCTCCCAGAATTGGGTCTAATAGGTGGTAAGCGTCATTAATATCGGCTACGTCCTGATAGCCTGTTGTATGAAACGAAGCCGCAGCCATAATCAGAATAGCAGCGTTAATCAAAAAGGCCAAAGAAAGAGACACCGTAGAATCAATCGTAGCAAAACGAATCGCACTGCGTCTTCCTTCTGCATCTCGGTCATAATTTCGGGTTTGTACAATGCTTGAATGCAAGTATAAATTATGCGGCATCACTGTTGCACCCAAAATCCCAATGGCTAAATACAGCATCGAAGGATTGGTAACGATTTCTGTCTTAGGTAATAACCCATGAAACAATTCGCTCATAACAGGTTGAGCAACTACAAGTTCATATCCAAAACACGCCAGAATCATAAAAATTAAAGCCGCAACGATTGCTTCCAACTTCCGAAAGCCCTTTCCCTGAAAATATAATAAAACCAATACGTCTAATACGGTAATCAGTACGCCTACAGAAAGGGGTAATCCGAACAATAAATTTAAGGCAATTGCCGAACCAATTACCTCTGCCAAATCACAAGCTGCAATCGCTATTTCACAGAATAACCACAGAATAATCGTGACGGGTTCCGAATAAGCATCTCTACAAGCCTGAGCCAAATCTCTACCCGTCGCAATGCCCAATTTCAAGGCAAGGTGTTGTAATACCATCGCAAAAATATTCGATATCAGAATCACCGCCAATAAGGTATAACCGAACTTTGCCCCTCCAGCAATGTCCGTCGCCCAGTTCCCAGGATCCATATAGCCCACAGCTACCATTAATCCTGGCCCAGAAAAAGCAAAAAGTTTACGCCAAAAAGAAGCATTTTTGGGTACATGAATAGAGGCATTAACCTCTGGTAATGAATTCATTAATGGCTCGTTTTTCCAACTCATATCGCTACACAAAATTTGTGATTTATCCTTTTCATATTAATTGAAACAAACATAAGGGCTAATTTCTATAATTCAAAACTAATTTTTAGATTAATCTAAAATTATTCTTTTAGCATTATAAAAATTATCTTTGTTAAAACATTAACCAATCATCCATCTTCTATGGCTTCGTTTACTGAAGAAAATTATTTAAAGGTCATCTACAAACTCTCTTCCGAAACAGATAGCGAGATTAGTACGAATGCCGTTGCAGAACAAACTCAAACCAAAGCGGCTTCTGTGTCGGATATGCTTAGAAAACTATCTGAAAAAAAACTGGTTAGCTATCAGAAATATCAAGGCGTTCGCCTAACGGCCGAGGGAGAAAAAGTAGCCCTAAAAGTAATACGAAAACATCGGCTATGGGAGGTTTTTTTAGTAGATAAATTGGGCTTCAATTGGGACGAAGTACACGATATTGCAGAAGAGTTAGAACACATTGATTCAGAAAAACTCGTAGCCAAACTGGATGAATACTTAGGATTTCCTAGTTTTGATCCTCACGGAGATCCCATACCCGATCATCATGGAGTGATGCCAGTTCAAACTTATCAAACGTTAGCAGAAATTAAAAAAGGGGAAAAGGTAATTATGATGGGGGTTTCAGAACATTCGACGGCTTTTTTACAATACCTTGCCAAAATCAACTTAGTATTGGGTACTACCATTCAAGTGATTGATATTAACACATTTGATAAATCACTACAAATTAAACTATTCAAAGATATAACGATATTTATTACACACGAAGTTGCTAAAAATATCCTTGTTAAAATACAATAAAAAAACCTAGTAAAGCCGCCACTCTACTAGGTTAAAAAGATTTGCATTACTAGAATGCCTTACAAAGTTATAGGAGAATTTTAATATTCATATCATTTCATATTATTTCCATAGCTTTTTTACATAAAAGCAAAA
>JARXAV010000311.1 GCA_029865665.1 Flectobacillus sp.
TGCCTATCAGCGAGTTTCAGAAAATGATGGCTCTGCTTATCTGAATCTTAGTAGTAATACGGACTTATTAGCCTATTTAGTAAAAGATGGATTGTTAGTCTTGTTCTTTTCACTCATCTTTGCATTCTATTTCACGGCTCGCCAAGCCAAAAAACAAGGAGTTAGTCTTTGGGGAAGTACTTCCAAACGCTTGCTGTTCAACATGGCTTTGCCTTTGGTGACAGGTGGCTTATTTTGCATCATTCTGTTGATGCAGGCCCCTCATTTAGTAGATGCTGCCACCTTGGTATTCTACGGTTTAGCCGTTATTAATGCGTCCAAATACACCTTCGATGATATTCGTTATTTGGGTTACGTAGAGGTTATTCTAGGCTTATTATGTGGCTTTATGGATGAATGGCGTTTGGGAATTTTATTCTGGGCATTGGGCTTTGGCGTGGCTCATATCGTGTATGGAATCGTGATGTATAAAAAATATGATAGTCGTTGAGTAGCGGCTGAGGAGAAATGAAAAATTTAATTGCTGGTATTAATAAATCCTTTGAAAACCGTATCCGACTGGGCATTATGTCTATTCTAATGGTAAACGACTGGGTTGATTTTGGTGAACTAAAAGAGACATTGGGTGTAACCGATGGCAACTTAGCTTCGCATATTACCGCATTGGAAAAAGAAAAATATATTCAAGTAAGAAAAGCCTTTATTGGTAAAAAACCGAATACGTCTTTTCAAGCCACCTCCGAAGGGAAACAGGCTTTTCAAGCTCACCTCAATGCTCTTGAAGCCTTAATTAAAGGAATGTAAAAGGTACTATCTCAGTACTTTTTTTACGCTCAACAACTTTGCAATACAAAGTACTTTTGAATTTAAAAAATATGAAAAAGATATTATCATTGATAGCTGCTCATTTAATAGCTAGTTTCTCTTTTTCGTTGGTATATAATATACCCCAAACGCTGTCTGAATACAATGAAAGTAATTTTCTACAATCAAATGAATCTATTTTCCCTTACGTACTATTCTGTGCAATCCTATTTCGGTTATTGGCACTATGGCTTGGAAATATATTCACGATAGGTATCCAACACAAACTAAAGACTACAATTATAATTCACGGAGTAATAATTATCTTTTTATGGTCAATCAACCCTACGCTCAAAGTATTATTATCCTTTGTGATAGATGCTTTGATATTTAATATAGTACGTATTAGACTAAATGAAATTTTGAGTAAAACAAACTAAATTTCATTCAACGACTCTTCATACAGTTTATATTTAATCTTTCTGAACAAAACTAACAACCATGTCTATTCAACGAATCAACTTACTCGGCACACTGCTATTTATGTCGGCATTAGCTTTTACACTCTTCGTAATTAGCGTATTACAAACGAAAAACTTATTTTTCATGGGCTTAAACTGGAATTTATTTTTGGCATGGATTCCTATCTTTTTAGCCCTTTACGCAGAAAAGAGAGATTCGGCAATTAGTGTTTCAGCAATCAGTATGCTGTGGCTACTATTTTTTCCGAACGCCCCTTACATCATTACCGATTTAGTTCATTTAACTCCACAAGGAGGTAATTTGTATTGGCATCATCAAATCATGATTTTTAGCTATGCGTTTGTAAGTCTTGCCTGCGGTTTGTTGTCACTTTATTGGATGCAGAGGGTTTGGAGGAGGGTATTTTCACAACGAATTAGTTTTTGGGCTGGGTTCGCTTCAATAGGTTTATCGGGCTATGGTATTTTTTTAGGTCGAATAGAACGCTTAAATTCGTGGGATTTATTTGTACATCCCTTTAGCCTAGTACGCCTAATACTACATTCGGCACGAAGCTTCACAGCCATTTTGATGACAGTAGAATTTTCCCTTTTCATCGGTTTGGCCTATTGGATGTTTTACAGTTTACTTCGATTTAAAGACGAATAAAGCCAAGCAATTTAAGCTCAGTAACATGATAAACATCCCTAAATTTTTAAAAAGTGTTCCTTTTGCATGGAATGGCGTAAAATTACTTTTCTCGTCAGAGAACAATGCGAAGATTCATTTACTCGCCATGCTTGTTGTCGTAATTTCTGGTTTTGTTTTATCCTTTACCGAAGGCGAATGGTTGGCTGTTATCTTGTGTATTGGAGGAGTCATGGCACTAGAAGCTGTCAATACTGCCATTGAAGCCGTTGTAGATTTAGCGTCTCCCGAAGTTCATCCCTTAGCCAAAAAGGCCAAAGACGTAGCCGCAGGAGCAGTACTTATTTTTGCCGCTTGTGCCATTGTGGTAGCAGGTATTATTTTGTGGAAGCATTTGGGGAGTTAAGAGGTTTAAACTTTCTCGATACGGGTGAATGAATTCACCCGCTAAGTGGAATAATAAAGCTCAAATAGCTTCTACCAAAAAGCGTCAGATAGTTTAGCTCACTACCTGACGCTTTTTTTATTTTTAACCCCTACCAAATCACTGCACGTTTGTCAGCAGGTAGGTACATTTTATTTTTATCACTCACATTGAAGGCTTTGTAGAAAGGTTCAAAGTTCATCAAAGGACCGTTGATACGGAATACTTCGGGCGAATGCGGGTCGGTATTCAAACGTACTCGCATCGACTCTTCACGGTCTTTGATTCGCCAAACTTGAGCCCAACTCATAAAGAAACGTTGGTCTGGCGTAAATCCGTCAATTTTCTCGTTTGACTTTCCTTGTTCCGTTAATTTAAAGGCTTCATAAGCAAGGGTAATACCTCCTAAGTCGGCTAAATTTTCACCTAATGTCAACTGTCCATTTACGTGTACATTGCCAAACAAGGTAAAATTATTATACTGATTTACGACCATTTGAGCCTTAGCATTAAACTTCTTGGCATCTTCTTCTTTCCACCAGTCTTTTAAATTTCCGTCGGCATCGTACTGACGACCTTGATCGTCAAATAAGTGCGTCAATTCATGTCCGATAACACCACCTATTCCACCATAATTAATGGCATCGTCGGCATTATTATCGAAGAAAGGAAACTGTAAAATTCCTGCTGGGAAAACGATTTCGTTAAACGAAGGATTGGCATACGCATTTACCGTTGGAGGAGTCATTCCCCATTCTGTTTTATCGACAGGTTTGGTCAATTTCTCCAACATTTCCTTTGTCGCATGACGGTTTGCCGACAGCACATTGGCATAATAGGTCGCACGGTTAATGGTTACATCATCAAAGTTCTTCCATTTATCGGGGTATCCAATTTTATTGATAATCTTATCAAACTTCACCAAGGCTTTAGCTTTCGTTTCCTTCGACATCCAATCTAATTTCTCGATACGACTACGATACACTTTTTGCAAGTTCGTTACCAAGGTCAACATACGTTCTTTGGCTTCGGGCGTAAAATGTTTTTGCACCCAAATTTGTCCTAACAACTCCCCTAGATTCGAATCTACTTGGTTCGCCATTTTTTTCCAACGTTCCGATTCTACTTGTTGACCATTTAGAACCTTCCCATAAAATTCAAATCGAGCCGTTCTAAAAGCCTTCGTCAAATACGGAGAAGCAGCATTTAAAACATTGATTTTCTCACGGTTCTTAACCACCTCAATAGGAGTCGTTGCCAATAATTTACCCATTACGGTATAATATTCAGGCTGCCCCATCAACACTGAATCAGTTTTGACTTTCATTTTTTGAAGGAAAGAAGCCCAGTCCATCGAATACACTTTTGCCAAATCTGCAATTGCATATTTATGGTAATTTTTAATCGGGTCACGCAATTCAACAGGCGTTTTGTGCGATGCTGATAAAGCCTTTTCAAAAGCCAATACCTCTTGAGCTTGTTTAGCAGCTAACGTCGCTTCTACCCCCGAGAGCTTCAAGAGCGTAGTGTTGTAAGTTAAATAGGCTTCTCGTTCCTTTTTTGTACTAGGCTCGTCGCTCGTATAGTAGCTTTTTTCGGGAAGCCCTAAGCCTCCTTGCGAAAAGTTAATGCGGTTCTTGGTCGAATTTTTATCGTCCGCTCCCACATAAAAGCTAAACAAAGCCCCGCCTAAATTGTCTTGATCAGCCGCCACATAATCCAAATAGGCCTGTGGTGTTTTGATAGCTTCAATTGTCTTCAAAGTAGGTAATACAGGGTTTATTCCTGCCTTTTCGATGGCAAGAGTATCCATTCCTGAGGCATAAAAATCCCCTACTTTTTGTTCAGCAGAACCTTCAGAAGCACTTTTGGCAGCTAACTCTTCTAAGATAGCTTTCGTTTTCTTCTGATTTTCTTCGTTAAGGGTATAAAAAGACCCCCATCCCGACTGGTCATCAGGAATTTTGGTATTCTTCAACCAAGTACCATTGGCATACTGAGCAAAATCATCCGCAGGACTAGCGGTTGTATCCATCCCTGCTTTATCCAGAAACGAAGCACGAACAGCTTCCTCCGAATGCTTTGAACCACAATTGCTCAGCAACACAACAGACGCTGATGCAAGAAATAATTGTTTTAACTTCATTTATTGATGATGTTTAAAGAAAAGTTAGGGCTTGACTAGCCCTTTCCTCTCGGAATTTAATTTCGGTCTCTAAGATAGATAAAATCATTGGAGTATGCTTTCTCAGAAGCCTTTTATGTTTTTTTAACGACTGACCTCAAGACGAAAGCGGTTAAGAAAAAATAGTGAGGATTTATTTGATGGTAATAAATTTCATATAAAACCGAATTCTTGCTATTTTTGTCGATATTGAATTCTAAAACGCTGTTTTCATCTAACTCACCCGATTTTTCTTGTGCATTATATGAAAATAGCTAGAAAATAGCATGAAACGCCCATCCATACCGAAAAAATTGACATACAAAGGTATAATTTAGCGTTCCATCTGATACCATTTAAAATATAACTGAAATTACAATCAGATGAAAGAATACGGAACAAACGTCCAAAAACTAGTAGAATATATCCTCTTGATTCAAGACAGAGAGAAACGTACTAAATATGCGTATCTTTTGGTGGAATTGATGCGTCAGGTTCACCCGAATATGAGAGACAATCAAGATTACTCCAATAAACTTTGGGACGATTTGTACATTTTATCCAATTTCAAATTGGATGTTGATAGCCCCTTCCCTCCTCCGTCTCCAGATGCCGTTGGAAAACGTCCGAAAAGCGTGCCTTACAATTTACATAATTTAAAGTTTCGTTATTACGGTCACAATGTGGAACTGTTAGTTGCTCGTGCAATGGCTGAGCCAAACGAGGAAGAGAAAAAAATATTAGTCGCTCACATCGCCCGACTGATGAAAACTTTTTATCAGAACTGGAACAAAGAGGTTGTTGACGACAATGTTATTTGGGGACATATCTTAGAAATGTCAGAAAACTTATTGGCAAAAACAGTAGAAGCTATCTCAGGTAACGCATCATTGGGTAATTTAAGAAACAACAAAAGTAACAATTCGAACCCTAGCAGACCAAGTAACGGTCGTCCTTCACCGAGCAATAACAACAATAATCGCTCGAATGGTGGAAATAATATGAACCGTAATAATAATAACAACGGTCGTACCAACAACGATAATCGCAATAACAACAACCGTAACAATAGTAATAGCGGTAATTGGAGATAAGTTAATCAATCAACGAATATTCACGACTAACATCAATTTAAAACGAGATAAATGGCATCTTTTAAAGTAACAGGTGGCCGTCACCTTAAAGGCGAACTAATTCCACAAGGAGCAAAAAACGAAGCATTACAAATTCTATGTGCCGTAGTGTTAACAAAAGAACCTGTAACGATTCATAATATCCCCAATATCCGTGATGTAAACCAACTAATTGATTTATTGGGAGACATGGGGGTTCGTTGTACTCGTTTAAGTGAATCTTCGATTAAGTTTGATGCCTCAGAGGTAAATATGGACTATTTAAACTCTGAAACTTATAAGAAAAAAGCAGCCGCTTTACGTGGTTCTGTGATGTTATTAGGCCCAACGTTGGCTCGTTTCAAAAAAGGTCGTATTCCTTCTCCAGGTGGCGATAAAATTGGTCGTCGTCGTTTAGATACTCACTTCTTTGGGTTTATGAAATTGGGTGCTAAATTCAATTATAGCCAAGAAGAAGGTGGTATTTATGAAGTAGATGCGTCGTCGCTTAAAGGAGCATATATGTTATTGGATGAAGCTTCGGTAACAGGTACTGCCAATATCTTAATGGCAGCGGTTTTAGCAGAAGGAACTACTACCATTTATAACGCTGCTTGTGAACCGTATTTACAACAACTTTGTAAGATGTTGAACCGTATGGGAGCAAAAATCTCTGGTATCGGTTCAAATATGTTAATCATTGATGGAGTTACTGAATTATTTGGAACAGAACACACCATGCTTCCAGATATGATTGAAATTGGTTCATTCATTGGTTTAGCGGCTATGACACAATCTGAAATCACGATTAAAAATTGTGCTATTCCAGAATTGGGTATTATCCCACAAGTATTCCAAAAATTAGGTATCAAGCTAGAATTCAGAGGAGACGATATTTTCATTCCTGCTCAAGAAAACTACGAATTGGAGACTTTCATTGATGGTTCCATGTTAACAGTGTCTGACCATCCTTGGCCAGGTTTCACTCCTGACTTATTGAGTATCGTCTTAGTGACAGCAATTCAAGCAAAAGGAACGGTATTGATTCACCAAAAAATGTTTGAAAGCCGCTTGTTCTTCGTCGATAAATTAATCGAAATGGGAGCTCAAATTATTCTTTGTGACCCACACCGTGCAACCGTAGTAGGATTAAACCGCCAACAACAATTGAGAGGTATTCGTATGACATCACCAGATATTCGTGCGGGGGTTTCTTTATTAATTGCAGCATTATCGGCAAAAGGTACGTCAATCATCGAAAATATCGAACAAATTGATAGAGGATATCAAAACATTGATACTCGTTTAAATGCAATCGGAGCAGAAATTGTACGATTATAATAATTTATATGACAAGTCTTTTTTTTAGCTCAAAAAAAAGCTATCTTTAAGTAATGACAGTCAATAAAAAATATGGCTACAATGGCACCATTGAACCAATAAAATAGCTAATCGTTGACTGTATTACACGTTCATTGAATTTCAACTGAATTATACATACTAATTTGAGCTGGTTCGCACCTAAAACTAGCTCAATAGCTTACCAAAAGCAAGAATAATTCAAACACCTATCAGAATTGTAAATTAACAATTTTGATAGGTGTTTTTTATTACAATTTACCCTCATGTTAAGATTATGAAAGAAAAACCATCTCCCCAGCGGAAAGCCGTTCAGAATGCAACGGAAAGTGAAATCGAAAAAGCCACACCAAAAAGAAAAGTAATCCCTTGCCCCGAAGGACGTATAGAAGCATTTCCATGGGCTAATGACCCCATGAGAGGAAAGTTACAGTTCTATTCTAATGAAAAGTGGCAAGAATTAACAATTGAAGGGAAGCATTATTTCCGTTATGCTATCTCAAATTTTGGTCGGGTTGTTAGTTATACGGAAAATGTACGTGATGGAAAATTAGTCAAGCCAATCTGGAAAGTAATGCACAAAGGTCACAAAACGGGCTTCTGGTTGCTGAATCTAAAAACGAAGGTGCTAAATGAAAAAGGGGAATATGTTACGAAGGCGTATCGGAAATATATTCACAAATTAGTTGCCGAATTTTTTGTCCCCAACGAAGACCCTCAAAACAATACCTTTGTTAAGCACATCAACGAAGACAGAGACAACAACACGTATTTAAATTTGAAGTGGGTTCCCAGAAGAGAAATTTTATCACCCGAGTTTTTGGAAGGAGCATCGCCTGGAAAAATCGTTAAAGGGCCCAAATTGACGATTGAAACGGCAACATTACTAAAAAAGAAAATCTTCGAAGGAAAAACACGTCAACGCATTCTTGCAAAGCAATTTGGTGTTTCTGAGATGGCTATTACAAGAATGAAACGAGGAGAAAATTGGGGTAGTATTCAGATTGACATTCCATTACAAGCACCCAAAGGTAGAAAAAAGAAGAAAAATGACGATTAGACATCTCTTAACCAGAGTACTATGACAAACACATTTATCTACCATCATTAACCATTTTAAGAGACTTAAAACAAAAAGAGTGTTGAAATGCTTTGCAAAAAGTTCTTCAACACTCTTTTTTATTTTACTAGACTACTCTTGTCAAATACTGTTTGTAATCCGTTTGTCTTGATTCATATTCATCCTGCATCAATGGAGAGGTTAACATAAAATCAGCACTTGCACGATTACAAGCCATAGGTATATTCCAGACAACCCCCAAACGTAAAAGTGCTTTAATATCAGGGTCATGCGGTTGAGAAGCCATTGGATCCCAAAAGAAAATAATTATATCAATTCTTCCCTCAGCCACGGCAGCACCAATCTGTTGATCTCCTCCAAGTGGTCCACTCAAAAACTTAGTCACAGGACGGTCAATGGATTCTTCTATTAGCTTTCCCGTAGTTCCTGTTGCAAAAAGTTCATGACGAGACAGTTCTCCCCTATTGTAATAAGCCCAATCAATAAGTTCAGCTTTTTTGTTATCATGTGCAATAAGAGCGATTCTTTTGCGAGGTAATAATGTTCTGTTATTTGACATGTTATGTATGCTCATTAATTTCGAGGGTGAAATTACAAAAGTTCATACTCTTAACATAATCCCTTTTACAAATTCGTGCGATGAATTTTCTTTCTGATTCGGCTCAAACTTTCTGGATGAATACCCAAATAAGTAGCTAAATCTTTTACAGGAACATTCTGAGCTACCTCTGGATGTTTATCTATCAATAGCAAATAATTTTCCTCTGCCGACAAACTCAATAGAGACATTTCTCGCTTTAGTTTATTGGCATACAAAATTTCCATAGCAATACGTCCCAAGCGTTCGCTATTTATAGATGTAGCATTCAATTCTTCTACATCTGACTTATGAATACGCAATAATTTAACAGGAGTAATTGCCTGAATAGTTAAAGCAGAAGGCTTATTCGTTTTGTACGAAATAAATGAACAAATGAATTGATTTGCAAAGCCAAAATCAACACAAACTTCACGTTTATGCCCATTAAAATAAACACGAGTAACTCCATCAAGAATAAAGTAGAGATAATTCTCTATTTCACCTTCATTTAAGATAACTCCCTTCCGAGGAATTTCTAAGTACTCAACTTTCTGTTCATAAAATGCTAACTCTTCTGGTAAAAACTGTACGAATCGTGAGGCGTATTCTTTAAATACATTAAACGGTGTTTCCATAATACTATTTTTTAATGTGGCGAATGGTGACATTGCTAAAAGCTTTTTGTTACTTTGCCTTCAACAAATAAGGATTCATAATAGGTGTTCCAAACTAAATACATCTTTAAAATCTATTTTCATTAACTACTTTATTTAGAGACGGTATGTTTCCAAGAAAGTAACGAAAAATATCAAAAATTGATTTTTGTCAATAATTTTTCATAAATAATTTAGAGATTTTCGTTTTACCGTGCCAAAAATACAATATATCTACGAAATTTAAGGCTTTACAGTTCGCTAAAATATCGATAAATGATATTACTAACGTATTTCAGTTGACACTTTTAAAAATAATACATTACAGTCAAAAAGTTAAACCAAGTCTTTTCACTTTTAACTAAATAATGCGAACATCAATTCTTCAAAACACAAAATCACAACGTACTAACAATTTCAAAAATGATTATTTTATCACAACTAAAGCATGAAGTTTCATCAACTATCAAACTAGCCTTACCCATCATAACAGGTCAAGTCGGTATCATGCTCATGGGCTTTACAGATACGCTTCAAGTAGGTCAGATGAAAGTAGGTGGCGTAGAAGCCCTCGCTGCCTCAGCAGACGCAAATGGTATTTACATCAATATCGCCATCATTGGTTATATCTGTTTACAAATTGTTTCTCCTATGGTTGCAAAGACGTTCTCAAACAATAACACCGAAGAACGTTCGCAATTATTACTGGCAAGTTGTTTGGTAGCCACCGTTTTAAGTTTGCTCTGCGGCCTTATCATTTGGCTAGTTGGCCAACACCTTGAACTATTAGACCAACCTGCAGAAATTAGAGGTATAACACAGTCTTTTTTAGCATATATCACGATTTCCATCTTTCCTTCCTTTCTGTTCTCAGCCTTTAAAGGTGTCACAGATGGCTTGTCTCGTACAAAAATTGGCATGAA
>JARXAV010000347.1 GCA_029865665.1 Flectobacillus sp.
GCAGGAAGGCTTACTTTTAATACATCTCCTGCCAAAGTCGCCCCTTTGAATGCTGTTGGAGTGATTTTGTTTGGATTTTCAAACGAGTTAAAGTCTTGAACTTTTGCAGAAGCTAAAACTCTTCCTGATACCGTTTTTGCCTTTAAGCCTTTGATATTAATGCTGATTTCTTGACCTTTATTGATGTCGATATTCGTCAACGAAACGTGGATAACTCCTGCTTTGTCTTTCGATGCTGAAACAGAAACGGCTGGTAATTTTTCAGTACCTACTACATAGTCGTTCGTTTTAATTTCAACAGGTAAGTTCGTTGCATCTTGGTGAACGTTATACATTTCCATCACGTGATACGTAGGCGTAAGAATCATTTTCTCCTCTTTTGTCAAGATAACCGATTGCAATACGTTTACGATTTGAGCCAAGTTCGCCATACGAACACGGTCTGAATGTTTGTGGAAAATATTCAAAGTTGCTCCTGCTAACACGGCATCACGCATGGTATTTTGTTGGAACAAGAAGCCCGGGTTTGTATTTGGTTCAACTTCATACCAGCCACCCCATTCATCTACGATTAAAGCTACTTTTTTCTTCGGATCATATTTGTCCATAATTGCCGAATGCTTTTGGATTAACTCATCCATAAATAAGGCCTCTTGCATGGTTTTGAAATAAAGAGCTTCAGAGAAGTCTGTCGAAGAGCCTTTTTTATCCCAGTTGATTACTGAATAGTGGTGTAAAGCAACGCCTTCCAACATGTTATGAGGAATATCACGCATTAACACTTCTGTCCAGTGATAATCTTTTGAGTTAGCTCCCGAAGCAATACGGAAAAGCTTTGACGAGTTGCCCCAGTCGGTCATAAACGTAGCATACTGACGGTAGATATTGGCATAGTATTCTGGACGCATATTACCTCCGCAACCCCAAGCTTCGTTACCAACACCCCAGAATTTTACACCCCATGCTTTATCTTGTCCATTGGCTTTACGTAAGTTTGCCATTGGGCTACCCGCATCATGGTTTACATATTGTGTCCAATCTACGAGTTCTTTTACGGTACCACTACCCACGTTACCTGCTAAATAAGGTTCAGTACCTAGTAGTTTACACATATTCAAAAAGTCGTGTGTACCAAAGCTGTTATCTTCTGTAACACCACCCCACCAAGCGTTAATCATCGAAGGACGTTGCGATTTTGATCCAATACCATCTTTCCAGTGGTAAGTATCTGCAAAACATCCACCTGGCCAACGAAGGTTAGGGATTTTTAATTTCTTCAAAGCATCTACTACGTCATTACGTACGCCTGCTGTGTTGGGAATTTTAGTATTATTTTCACCGACATATAAACCGCCATAGATACATGCTCCAAGGTGTTCGGCAAAATGTCCGTAGATATGTTTACTGATGACTGCTTTACCAGAATCTGCATAAACTGTTGCCGAGTTTTGTGCATACGTCTGAAAAGAAAGCCCTGCAATAGCAAGAGCTGCGATTGTTTTTTTCATGGTTGGGGATGGAGTTGGGATAATTGGACGCTGGTAAATGTTGGATGTTAGATTTTGAATGTTGAATGTTGAATTGTTTCTGAATACACTGAACAATCCAACATTTAAAATCCAACATCCAAAATCTATTCTATTTATAAGCGATTTCGTTCCAACGTAATTCGTTTTTGAAATTACGGATGGTTGTATTTTTGTCGATAACCACTAATTCAACACCACACATTTCAGCGAAGTCTTCGATGTGTTCTGTTGTTAAGTTTTGGCTATAAACCGTATGGTGAGCACCACCTGCCAAAATCCAAGCAGCACAGCCTGTAGCCATGTCTGGTTGTGGTTTCCATAAAGCACGAGCCGTTGGTAAGTGAGGGAATTGTTCTGTTACCTCTACTGCTTCTACTTCGTTTACGATTAATCTGAAACGGTTACCCATATCTACTAACGAAACGTTGATTGCAGGGCCAGCACTTGCATTGAATACCAAACGAACTGGATCTTCTTTACCACCAATTCCTAATGGATAGATTTCACATTTTACTTTGTCTTTCGCAATGGTTGGACAAATTTCTAACATGTGTGAACCTAATACCATTGGATTGCTTGGGTCGAAGTGGTAGGTATAATCTTCCATAAACGAAGTACCACCTGCTAAACCGCTAGACATGATTTTCATTACTCTTGTTAGAGCCGATGTTTTCCAGTCTCCTTCTCCACCGTAACCATAGCCAGCCGCCATCATACGTTGTGAGCCAATACCTGGCAATTGACACATTCCGTGTAAATCTTCAAAGGTGTTGGTATATGCACCGTAACCACCGTCTTCTAAAAATGCTTTTAAACCTAACTCGATACGAGCAGCTTCTACCAACGATTGACGCATTGCTCCGCCAGCCGTTAACGATGCCATCATTTCATACGTAGCTTCGTATTCTTTGATTAAGTTATTGATTTCTGAGTCAGAAATTTGGTTGATAACTTGTACTAAATCGCCAACGCCATGAGTGTTTACCGAGAAACCAAAGGCCATTTCTGCCGCTACCTTGTCCCCATCTGTTACCGCTACTTGACGCATGTTATCCCCAAAACGAACAACTTTCATCGTTGACATTTCGTATTTTGCAACCGCTACACGTGTCCAAGCACTGATTTGGTCGATAACACCTGCATTTTGCCAGTGACCTACTACCACTTTGCGGTTCAAACGCATACGAGACATGATGAAACCAAACTCACGGTCACCATGTGCCGACTGGTTTAGGTTCATGAAATCCATGTCGATTGTACTGAATGGAATGTCACGGTTGAATTGTGTGTGGAAATGAAGTAATGGTTTTTTCAAGCAGTTCAATCCACGAATCCACATTTTAGCAGGAGAGAACGTGTGCATCCAAGCAACGATACCCACACAGTTGGGAGCAACGTTGGCTTCTTGACAGATAGCATAAATTTCTTCTGGAGTTTTCACAACAGGTTTGAACACTACTCTTACTGGAATCGCAGGAGAGTCGTTTAATGAACCAGCGATGATTGTAGAATGCTCATCTACTTGACGAAGTGTTTCTTCGCCATATAAGTGCTGGCTACCTGTTACGAACCAGATTTCGAATTTTTTTAAGTCAATCATTGTATTGTTTTGTAATTAATGTGTTTTAATATTTTCTTCTGAATAGTCCTGACGGTTGAAAACCCTGTCAGGGCTATTTAGCGAGTTAATTTATCTTCATACGCTTCGTAGTAAGGCGAAGTTGGTAGTTAAAGACTCCAAAATTGAATCGTCAGTAGTAATTTGCTCGTAGCACCCTGACAGGGTTGTTGACCGCTTTCAGGGTGAGTGAATTCAAAATTTAACATCCAACATCCAACATTTATACTATCTATGCTTCAATGAATCCCCCCAATGCCACATACTTAGCATACAGTGTTTGGTACACCGCAGAAACCTCTGGACGTGGTGTGTACGTAGCGTCGAAGTCGGAAGCCATTACTTTCTGAGCCGTTGCCATGTCTGGGTGAACACCTGCTGCTACCGATGCAAAAATTGCTGCACCTAAAGCACAAGCTTGGTCTGAGCTAGCCACTTTAATAGGCATATTCATCACATCCGCTAAGGTTTGCATTACGAAAGGCGATTTTTTAGCTACACCACCAATTGCAATTACTTCCTTGATAGGTACTCCTTCGTTTACGAAACGGTCTGCAATTGCTTTTGCTCCAAAAGCTGTTGCCTCTACCAACGATTTGAAGATTTTCACGGCATCTGAACCTAAGTTTAAGCCAGAAATTGCTCCTTTTAAGGTATGGTTTGCATCAGGAGTACGGCGACCGTTCATCCAATCAACCGAAACAATATCATTTTCAGTTACTGGCAATGCCATTGCTTTGATAGAAAGATGAGGTAATAATTCTTGAGCCATTTTGTCGGCTGCTTCATCACCTAATAATTCACGTACTGGTGTTACAATGACTTTTTGGAACCAAGCATATAAGTCACCAAAAGCAGATTGACCCGCTTCCATGCCTAACATACCTGGTAAGATAGAACCATCTACTTGTCCACAGATACCACGGATAAGTAAGTGACCAATTTCTTCGTTTGGTGCAACCAACATATCGCAAGTTGACGTACCAATTACTTTACATAAAGCATACGGCTGAATGTCTGCCCCAACAGCTCCCATGTGACAGTCGAATGCTCCCACACCAATAACAGCTTCTGAAGAAATACCCAATTTTTCAGCCCATTCAGCCGAAATTTTACCCATTGAGTTATCCGAAGTATAGGTGTCTTTGAAAAGACGATCACGAAGACCAGCTAATAAAGGATCTAATTTTGTTAAAAATTCTTCCGAAGGTAATCCCTCAAATTCGGCATGCCATAAGGCTTTATGACCTGCTGCACAACGGCTACGTTTTAGGGTTAAAGGATTGGTATCTCCTGTTAATACTGCTGAAATCCAGTCACAGTGTTCTACCCATGAAAAGGCATTAGCACGAACGCTTTCATCTACACGAAGGGTACGTAAAATTTTTGCCCAAAACCATTCAGAAGAATAAATCCCACCCACATATTTGGTGAAATCCATGTTCCAATGATGAGCTAATTCATTGATTTCGTTTGCTTCAGCATTAGCCGTATGGTCTTTCCAAAGGATAAACATCGCATTCGGGTTTTCTGCAAATTCAGGTAATAAGGCAAGCGGAGTACCTGTTTCATTTACAGCAACGGGAGTAGAACCAGTGGTGTCCACCGAAATCCCTACAATATGTTGGCGAACGTCGTCAGAAACATTTGCTAAAGCTCCCTTAATCGCATTTTCTAAACCCTCTAAATAATCAAGTGGGTGTTGACGAAATTGCTGGCTGCTAGGGTCACAGAATTGACCTTTTGCCCAACGTGCATAATAATGAACGGCTGTGCCTAAATTTTCGCCCGTTTGTGTATTGACTACTAAAGCACGAACCGAATCTGTTCCGTAGTCAACCCCGATAGCGTATTGATGTTGCATTGTGTTATGATTTGGTGTCAAGATGACACATTTTTGAGAAATATAAATAATTAGCACCCTTTGAATTTTGTATCAAGCAAAGGGTGTGGTTACTGTTCCTTCGTAATCGAGCATTTACCTCGAAGCATCTGACATAAAATAATGGAAAGCGTTAAATTGGCTTTGGTATTTTGTTTGGTCGAGCTTGTAAAGGATTGCTTTTTTTGTTGCCGAATTTTCATTCTTTTCCCCTGTATCAATCAGTAATTTTGTCGATAAGATTTTTCTGCTAAAATTACGTCGATCAAGGGGAGTGTCGTAGATTGCCTCATAGAGTTTTTGTAATTGAGGAATCGTGAATTTTTCGGGTAATAATTCAAATCCGATAGGGTGTAAAGCTGCACGGTAGCGTAAACGTTCTAAAGCCAAATCGACCATTTCATTATGGTCGAATACTAAATTGGGGCGGTCTTTTAAACTAATCCAAAACGCATTTTGAGCTTTTGCCGAATCTTGATCGTGTGCATGAATATTGATTAACGCAAAAAAACAAATGGATACGGTTCGTTCAACT
>JARXAV010000012.1 GCA_029865665.1 Flectobacillus sp.
GTTAAGCACAGGGGGGTATTGGACGTTGTTTGCACCGAATGATGATGCTTTTGCGAAGTATTTTACGAAGGCTGGTATCAGTCTAGGTACGTTAGACTCTGTTCAGGCACAAAAACTTGTTCAAGGAATGTTAGTCTATAATGCTTATAGTAAGGATAAACTTGGAGATTTTCAGAAAACGCTTACGGGTACAAGTGGTGAGCAGTCTGGATTACCAGGTTTAGGTTTTAGAAGAAAAACAGCTTTTTCAAAAGGATATTATGATGAAGTGGGTTTTGATGGTAAACGTTACAAAGCAGTTGGCACTAATGCTTCTAACAGAGATGGAGTTGTATGGTCGTTCAATGTAGAAGATCGAAACTATAAGCATCTTTCATACTTCACTGATGAGTTTATGAATACAAAAGGGCTTACAGCAAGTGATTATAATTACTTTTTCCCTAATACTACGTATAGTGGATTCAATGTGATGGACTCTAAAGTCACAGAGGCAGATATTTTTGCTGAAAACGGAATGATTCACATTGTGGATAATGTTCCTGTTCCTGGTGAGTCGGTAGATGATTATTTAAAAGGGCAGACCGAGTATAGTTTATTTAGAAATTTGATTGAGCGTTTTGCTGTTTTCTTTAAAGAAGATCAGCAAATGACCTTAAAGTATAATAATCAGACACGATTATCAGATAAGATTTATGTCAAACGATTTGATGCTCTTGCTGGAGCAGGGAAATATCTTGTGTTTAGCCCAACAAGCGAAAACGTAGGTACTCCTAACAGTACAGATTCTCAGTCGGATATATTTAGCTTGTTTGTACCTACTAATGCTGTTTTACAAAAGTACCTAGATGAGGTTGTTCTTGAACATTATAAATCGCTGGACTTAGTATCGCCAGGGATTATCATTGATTTGGTGAATGCACACATGAACGGCTCTGCTATTTGGCCAAGTAAAATTCTGTCTTCTACAAATGCTTTTTCTGAACCATATCTATATAATCCAACAACAGATGTTGTTGAGAAGAAAATGTTAAGTAATGGACTTGTCTATGGAGTTAATAAAGTACACGAGTCACTACGTTTCTCTTCTGTTTACTCTAGGGTTTACCTTGATCCTAATTACTCTATTATGAGAAGGGTATTAGATATGGAATTGACTCCTTTTCTTTTGACATCGAGAAGAAAGTTTGCTTTATTTTTGATTAGTGATGAGTCATTTAAGACAGCAGGGTTTACCTATAATGCTAATATGATTTCTCCTTCACTCTCGGAGTGGATTTATACGAATCCAACTACGTTAGCAGTTACGACAGGAGTTGATGTATTGGCAGCACTACAGCGAATTGTGGCCACAAGTGTTGTACCGTATGAAAACGGTGATTTAACAAATGTTTCAGGAAAAGGAACGGTGACAGCGTATAATGGTGAACCCATTAGTTTTGATAATAATAAAATTATTACAACAGGTACAAAGGCGGTTGCAAACCCTATGGTTACCGTGTCGAAAAAGGAGTGTTCTAATGGGGTAGCGTATTATACAGCTAATAATATTTTGAATTTTGCACCTGTGGGTGTGTTGAGACCAGATGCTATTTTACAAGATTTAGAGAAATTAGCAAGTACAACTACATCTCCCTATTATCAGTTTTTTCAATACTTAAAAGGCTCGCATCTTTATAACAGTACGACCAATCCTGCAACAATATCTGCTATTCCTAATGGTAGCTTTTATACGTTTTTGGTACCTGATAATAGTTCTATCTTGGCAGCCATGAATGCAGGCTTACTACCAAGTACAGGGACAACCACAAAAACGCCTAAATATACACCTACGACAAATGCGGAAAGAATCTTGATTGAAAACTTTATTTTATCTCATGTGGTAGTTCAGAATACTATTCCTGTACGTAATGGAGGAGCTACTGGAAGTTTTGCTACCCTATTGAAAAATGCAGTAGGAGATCCTTTAAAGTTGAGCATTGAGACCAACTCTGCGTCTTCAATGACCTTGAAAGATGCTACGGGCAAAATTATCAATGTGAATGTTGCTAATAGTAATAATCTGTCTAATAGAAGTCTATTCCATTCGATTAATGGCTACTTGAAATTAAATTGATTATGAATCTTTAAATTTAGTTATGACATAAAACAACTATATATATGAAATTTTATATTAAACTATTACTACCTATGGTCTTACTGATGCTTGGGATAATCAAGACTCAAGCTCAGAATACTCATACCGTGAGAGGGAGGATTGTGGATGCAAAGGATAGTACAGCCGTAGTTGGAGTAACGGTTGCTGAATATGATAGAGACAATCGTATCGTGAAGGGGGTAGTATCTGATGTAGAAGGGAACTTCATTATTAGAATGTCGAGTCCTAACCATGTATTATCATTTTCGAGTATTGGGTACAAGACAAAAAAGGAAGCAGTAAAGTCCAGAACAGCTTTGAGCATTTTCTTAGAATCAGCTAGTTCAGACTTATTAGAAGTTGTAGTAACAGGTAAAGCAACCAGTAATGGCTTAATGAATGTGGGAGAGCGTAGTTTAACACAAGCGATTTCAACCATTGATGCTAAGGCTGTGGAAGATATGCAAGGAACTAGTATTGACCAAATGTTGCAGGGACGTTTGGCGGGTATGGATATTACTTCTTCTTCTGGTTCACCTGGTTCTGGTATTCAGATTCGTATTCGTGGAACAAACTCAATTAATGGTACAGCTGATCCTATGATTGTGGTAGATGGTATGCCTTATGAAACGGCAACACCCTCAGACTTTGATTTTGGTTCTGCGGATGAGGCAGGTTTTGCTGCATTATTGAACGTTGCACCTTCAGATATTAAGAGTATATCGGTCTTGAAAGATGGTGCTGCCACAGCCTTATGGGGTGCTCGTGCCTCGAATGGTGTAGTGGTAATTGAAACCAAGCGTGGATTAGAAGGTAAACCTAGAGTTTCTTACACGTTTAAAGGAAGTTTTACAAAAGAACCGAATCCAATACCGATGTTAAATGGTAGCCAATATCAGACATTGATACCCGAAATGTACACGAACCGTTTTGGATTACCAATTCCTGTGAATTCGTATCCAGAATTTCGTAATGACCCAACGGACGTTTACAATTTCTTGAATTATGGACAGAATTCGAATTGGATTGGTGCAATAACGCAAATAGCAGGAGCACAAGATCATAACGTGTCAATCAACGGAGGAGGGGCTAAAGCTCAGTATTTTGCCTCTATGGGTTATTTTAGTCAACAAGGTACAACGATTGGTACGGGACTTGATCGCTTAAATACTCGTATCAACCTAGATTATAAGGTATCAGATCGAATTAGATTTAAAACGGATATTGCTTTTACGCACTCGTATAATACCCGAAACTATGCATCTTCGCTAACTGGTGATATTGTCCGTGCTGTGGCTTATAAGAAAATGCCTAACATGAGTATTAATGAATACAGTGAGCAAGGTTTTTTGACAAGTAATTATTTTACGCCACGATTCAACAGTCAAGGAGGTTTTCCTGGAACATTTAACCCTGTAGCACTCGTAAATCAGGCTTCCAATACGCTAACATCTGAGCGTATTATTCCACACTTTCAGTTACAATACGCTATTACTCGCTCAGATGAATGGAAAGGTACGTTTGATGTCCAGTTTGATATTAGTAATAATAAAACGCAGTCATTTTTGCCACAAAGTGCTACGGGAGCATTATTTACGGACATCACATCAAATTATGCTACTGAGGCAGACTATGATGCTTTTGGTTTAGTAACCAAAACAACGATTAATTACAATCCTAAGTGGAGTAATCGTAAACGTGACTTTAACTCAATGTGGGTAATCAATACTTCTGATTTTAGAAATATTGGTCAGACTGCTATGCTTCCCAATTTGGCTTCGGCAGGGCTTTCGGATGTTACAAATGATGGACGTTTGGTTTCATCGAGCGTCACTAGTAGCCCTTCGCAAACTCGTTCGATGGGAGCATTATGGTATTCGAGTTTATCATTATCAGAAAAATATATTTTTAATGTTGGCTTACGTGCCGATGGTTCGTCTCGTTTTGGCCCTGACAATCGTTTTGCTTTCTTTCCTTCTATTTCAGGAAAATGGAATGTTTCAGATGAAAAATTCATGAATAAATTTTCATCTTTTGTTGAATACTTAGGGCTTCGTGCTAGTTACGGGATGAGTGGTAATACTCCTGCTGCACGATATAACTACCTATATTACGGGACTTATTCTGCGACCAGCTTTGGTTATTTAGGTGAAGGAGGGGTTATTCCTGGCAATCCTCAATTAGAGAATTTGAGATGGGAAAAATCTACGGATAGAAATTTCGGGTTGAACTATGTGTCTCCTAAACGAAAAGTATCTATCGACGCAGATATGTACTGGAAAAGTACGAGAGATTTAATTTTCTATGGTTTACAGACATCTAGTGTAAACGGATATTCTACGGCAAACCTCAATGGAGGTACGATGGATAATATTGGATGGGAATTGAATGTTACCTTAAATCCGATTAAAACAAAAGTATGGAATGTAGATTTCAATTTTAACATCGCTCATAATAGTAACATTCTACGAGAGGTTTCTGAACAGTATCCTAATTTCAGAGGAACAGGAACGGTGAACGGCGAGTATAAAACCTTGTTGAAAATCAATAACCCTTTTGGTTCATTCTACGGATATAAGTACAAAGGGGTTTATGCAGACAAAGCTGCAACGATTGCCAGAGGAAAGAGCGGAGAGCCAATTACAACACCAGATGGACAAGGAGTATTTATGCGTTTTAATTACCCTAAAGTAGATTACATTTTCCAACCAGGTGATGCCATGTATGAGGATATTAACAATGATGGAAATATCAACGAACAAGATATTGTGTATTTAGGGAATAGTAATCCAGAGTTTACAGGAGGATTTGGTGGTTCAGTATCTTATAAATCGCTTCGTTTGAGTGGATTTTTTAATTACCGTTATAATTATGATGTTGTTAACAGAATCCGTATGACTACTTCTAATATGTTTGATTTATCTAATCAAAGTACTGAAGTCTTGAGACGTTGGCATAAAGAAGGAGACGTGACGGATGTACCAAGAGCACTCTGGAATGCGGGTTATAACTGGTTAGGGTCTAGTCGTTACGTAGAAGATGCGTCTTTTGTTCGTCTTAAAACGGTTACACTCAGCTATACGTTCTCGAAATCGGTACTTAGAAGATTACAATTGTCTTCGTTAAGAGCTTACGTGACAGCAGAGAACCTTCTTACTTTTACCAATTACACAGGACAAAACCCAGAGGTTCAGTTAAGAGGTGCTGATCCTTTTAGAATTGCAGAAGATAATGCCTTGACCCCAATCGGGAAAACCGTAACACTAGGGTTATCAGTAACATTCTAACTGGTTCGAAACATTTAACACATAATTTATCAAAGCAATGTTAAAAAAAATATACCTACTTTTAGTAAGTGCATGTGTGTGGTTATTGCCAAGTTCATGTAGTTCATGGTTGGACTTAAAACCACAAGATGGCCTTATTCAAGCTGAATTTTGGAAAAATAAAGAGCAGGTTGCTTCGGCCGTAACAGGTTGTTACACCTCAATTATTAACGCAGGCTTACCCCAACGAGTGGTGCTTTTGGGAGAGTTAAGAGCAGATATGATGACTCCAACTCCAAGGGCTTTTGTAGATGAAGATTATTTGGTGGAGTATAATATTTTACCTAGTAATTCATTTGCAGAGTGGGCTCCTTTTTATACGGTTATTAATACCTGTAATTCGGTTATTGAATTTGCTCCGACAGTGCCAGCTTTAGATGATACGTACAAGGAAGCGACAATGAAAGCGGATGTCGCACAGGCTAAAGCAATCAGAGCATGGATGTACTTTTATTTAGTGAGGTTATACAGAGACGTTCCATTGAAATTGAATGCTACCAATGCAGATGAAGATTTTACTCCTTTGGCAAAGTCGTCTGGGGCAGAAGTACTAGCTCAGATTGAAAAAGACTTGCTAGAAGCAGAAGCTGACATTCCTGTTACGTATGCAACGAATGATCGTACTCGTTCGAGAATAACAAAGGGGTTAGTGAATACACTACAAGCAGATGTCTATTTATGGATGGAGCAACCACAGAAAGCGGCAGATGCTACTCAAAAAGTAATTGATTCGGGGCTATACAAATTGAATACAGACTTTGCGGTTGCTTTTTCGGGTAATACACCAGAAGGAGTTTTAGAAATTGCTCATGGTTTTGATGTGACAGCACCTTACGCTTTTAATACAGCACCGCTTTATAGTATGTTCGGAAATGCAGCTGGTACAAATGGTGACAATACAAGACGTTTTATCGCTAGTGATTTTGTAGCAAGTGATATTTTACCAGATGATCCCTCTTTTTTAGATTCGTTAGATACTCGTTCGGCAAAGACATACAATGCTACCTCAGCTACTGTTCTAAAATACTCCAAAGGAGCACCTGCTGATCCGTTTAATTTTATTGTATATCGTTATGCTGATGTACTATTATTGAGAGCGGAAGCAATGGCTTTACTCAATAAAGGAGAGGATGCAATACAATTGATTAAACAAATTAGAGAACGAGCAGCCGACCATCGGGTAACTCGTAGAACGCTTGATCAAGCTAATCCTGAAGCAATCTTAGACTATATACTTGAAGAAAGAGCGAGGGAGTTTGCTTTTGAAGGGAAACGCTGGTTTGATTTGTTACGATATGCCAAACGGAATAATTATAAACGAATGGACATACTGCTGTCTGCTCTACTAAGATCGGTTCCGTCTGAGCGTTTACAATCGGCACTTGCCAAAGCAAAAGACCCTAATAGCCATTATCTACCAATTTATCTTAGGGAGATGAATACCAATAAATTATTAGTTCAAAATCCTTTTTATAAATAAAAAAGTATAAAATATCATGGAAAAAGTAACTAGATATATAGCGGGTTGTTTACTCGTGTTTGGGGCGTTAATAACGTTTATTAGTTGTTCTGACGATGTTGCGATTGACCCCACAACAACTACTGTTACCAACATGTATTCGTACATGAAGGAAAATACAACGCAATCATATAGCCAATTTTCTACGATTGTAGAGAAGGCTGGTTATGACGTGTTTATGAATGCTTATGGAACTTATACATTGTTTTTGCCAACAGATGCTGCTGTTAAGTCGTATTTATCAGCGTCAGGAAAGGCTTCCGTTTCGGATTTATCGAAAATAGAGGCTCAAAATATTGTCAAAATACATTTAATTAAAGATACACTTGGCTTATCCACATTCACCGATGGTAGAATCGTTTCTCCAACACTTTTGGGGCAATATTTACTCTCTGGTGTTTCTACTTCTACGGATGGTGCAAAAGTGACTATCAATAAGTCGAGTAGTATTGTGACCAGTGATGTTCGTGTTGGAAATGGAATCATCCATATTATCGATAAGGTAATTGAGCCTGGGACTAAAACGCTCGCACAATTAATTGAGTCGAAACCTGAATATTCTATTTTTACGCAAGCGTTAAAAGAAACAGGGTATTATGATACGCTAAATAATGGTAGTGCCAAACTGATGACCGTTGTTGCAGAAACCAATGCTGTACTCGCCAAAGCTGGATTTGACTCTTATGAGAAATTAAAAGCAAGATACTCGAAATCTGGAAATCCTAAATCGACATCAGATAGCTTGAATCTTTATGTCGCTTTCCACGTGATTAATGATGCTAAATATTTAGGGGATATTGTGACTTCTTCTTCTCACTTGACACGAGTAATAACAGAACCAACACTTGTAAGCGTGGTTCTGAAAGGCGATTCAATCCTGTTGAATGATGAAGTATTTAACGGTAAAAGAGAAGTAGGCGTAGCTTTAGAACGTTCTGCGAGTGATGTGATTGGCTTAAATGGTGTGCTACATCAATCCCAAAAGCATTATACGCTTAAATTAAGAAATCCAACTCGTATTGACTGGGACTTAGCTGATTTTCCAGAATTGAAAAAATTAGTTTCAGTCTTCAGAAAAACAAGTTATTCTTTTGTTACTGAAACCGTAGAAGGAATGTCAAGACACCGTGAGGTTCACCCTTTGACTTATCGTTACAACTTTTCACTTGGAGGAATCACCTCAGCTGCTAATTCAGCCTTATGTACTAACAAAGATGCAGTAGAAATCCCATTTGGATTTATTGCTGGTTCTTCTGAAAGAAATGCTTGGTTTAAAATGAATACTCCAGTGATTCCCAAAGGAAAATATAAAGTATGGGTATGTTATCGCTTCTATTTTAGAAATACAGGAACTCGAAATTGCGGCTTATCTTTCTATTTAGATGATAAGTTGATAGGTACTCATAACATGATTTCTGCAGCTCCAGTCGCTTCCAATGCTGGAGAGTTAGAGGCTCTTGGTTGGAAGTACTATATGTATCAAGCTCCAGTCGCTCCTGCTACATTCGCAGGGGATATTTATGCTCCAGGAAAAATGGTCGGATTTATTGATGTAGATTTTACAGGCAAGCATCGGTTTGAATTTGTAGCGGTAAATGATGGGTCACAAAGTGTTATGATTGATATGATTCAGTTTATACCCGTAGATGATAACCAAATTTCGCCTCGTTACAACATAGACGGTTCATTAGTTTATTAATAATAACGTGATGCTCATAGTAACGTTATGAGCATCACCATTCTTCTAAAGAAAATGACTATACGATATTCTTATTTATTGGTCTTGTGTATG